>CAYVPM010000284.1:0-5136 GCA_964453475.1 uncultured Saprospiraceae bacterium
ACCAGTCGGCCACCATGCCGCCAAACATCGGCAGCAGGTAAGTCATGGCCACAAAGTCGTGGGTTTTGGCATTCGCGGTCGCTTCTGCGGCTTGCACCACTGCCGGGTCGGTTGAGCCGGATTGGTTGTAAAATTGCGTCACCATAAAAGTGGTCAGGATAGCCCGCAGTCCATAGTAGTTAAAGCGTTCTGCAGCTTCGTTGCCAATGATGTACTTAATACTGGGAGGGAATTTCCCAGTCTTCGGTGTAGTAGGCGTTTCTGCCATAATTGTTTCGGTTGAGTTAGTATGAAAAAGGTGTTGGACAGCCAATTTTCAGCGCCCAAAAAGGTCAATGAAAAATTGCAGCGGGGCAAATGTGCAAAAAAATATTTTTGTCAAACGCTGTTTGTTGAATCTTGTAAAGATCGAAAGAAAATAATGCCGTCCGTTGGGCAAGGGTGTTTTTAGATGGAATCCGGCATTTGAGCAGCTTAACATCCCTTTTTATGGCTTGAATTGTCATAAAAAGGAGTTTTGTGTGTGTTATCTTTGTGCGACAAAGAAAAATATCCAACCAGTACTTATTCTTCCTGCTCATGAAAATACTTTTGCCACTTGCCTGCCTGCTACTCTGTTTTGCCGCTTGCAAACAAGAAGTAGCCAATTCAGAGCCGGAATATGTAAAAAGGGATTCCTGGAAGAACTATGGCTGTGAACTCATTACCGATGCCGAGCTTGCCCGGATATTCCAATTTAACCCCGATTCCAGTACCCTCAACAGCCGCTCTTTGCCCGATCAGGTTTTTTGCCTGCGCACCTGGCAGAAACCGGACTGGAAAGAGCGGGAAAGCAACAACGAAAAGGAAGGCGCCACCTATCTAAATCCTTCCAACCGCCTCGTGGTGCAGCTCTTCGACTATACTTCCGACGTACACGCCACCCAGCAAATGGACATGTTGCGCCGCGACCGCCGCAGCACCTACGAAGAAGATGTGAAAGATATCGGCGACGATGCTGTTTGGAGCACGAGCACCCTTACGCTCCTGGTCAAAAAAGATAAAAATGTGATCAATATCGCCCTGGAGCACCAAGACAAGCCGCACGACAATTTGGCCAAGGCAAAAGAAGTGGCGGCACTAATCTTGAAAAAGTTGTAGGACGGTAGACGGTGGACGGTGGACGGTTTGCACGGCATTTGTTTTCTAGCTGGGTATCTGTTTTTCAGCCGTTTGATCAAAGGCTGTACATGAGGTTTTGGTTTGAGTGCTGAAAAGCGAATTCCAAACCAATGAACGGATGCTGTGCAAACCGTCCACCGTCCACCGTCTACCGTCAATCGTCCTTCTGCTTTTTAAACTTCCCGTCCTTCCAGGCTTTAAAAAACTGTCCCCAAGCCAGGGGGCTGAAAATATTCATAGGAGGCGTTTGCCCGAGGTACACATACTCCCGGGACTGCTGGCGGAGGTAGAAATTGGCGCTTTCGCGGCCCCCGTAAGGCACCATGTCGGGGTTTTTTCGGGCTTCTGCCATGTATTCGTTGGCGATATTTTCGGTGGCACGGCGTTGAAGTTCTGGCGTCACATCCATCTTCAGGAACTCTATTTTAAAATGCTCTTTTGAAGGCCATGGGAAAATGACCAGTTCCGGAAGATTGAAAGTATCCTGGGACATGGGCTGAATAACGGCGTAGCGGTCTTGCGTCAGCGTGTCTGGTACTTTTACCGTGATCGTTTCAAGGCCAATGCATGAAAAACGCACTTTGTCGCCTTTTTCCACCACAATGCTGAAAAAGCCTCGATAGTCAGAGTAGGTTCCCCGGTGTTTTTCCGGCAGGGAAACCGTTGCATAAGGCACGGGCGCCATGCGCCCCTCAACTTCCGTGATGATCATTCCAGAAAACTGGATGAGTTGGGAACTGGAGTTTTCCTGCGCTTGCAGGCCAGAAAAGAAGGCAATAAGAAGCGCGAGAAGCGAAAGATTTTTTTTCATTTTTGCGTTTGAACGGTGCATATAGTCAACTCAAAGTGGTTGTGATAATCGTGATTGGATAATCATTTGAAGATCAAGTATTTTCCACCACTCAAATCACACAAATCACTTTAATCAAAGTATAACTTGACAAAGATACGCCGAATGAACGATTGGATGGGTTGATTCGTCCCGGCTTAAACAGGTTGCTTAACCCTTATTTAACAAATTACCGTTTTTATGGTTTTGCAAAACGTTGACGGGCATATTGGCAACTGAAAGCGGCGATTCTGCGTTATTGTTGAAAAAAAGGGGCGGGAGATGCCAAAACCGCTTTCTTTACAATTAACCTGCGATACGGTGCAAATGTTACCTTTGTCGCCGTTTTTCGTTTCTTTAAAAAAAATACAAATTTCTAATGTTGAAAAAGACACCCATCTTTATCTTGTTTGCGCTGCTGTTAAGCACCGCCACCATGATTGCACAAACTGCGCCAAAATACGGCCACATGAACCTCGGCAACCTGCTTGAACTCTTGCCCGATACAAAGAAAGCCAATGACAGCTTGAAAATTTTTGCGGACAAGCTCAGCGCAAAAGACGATTCTCTTACCACGGCCTTCCAGGCTGCGGTAGTTGCCTACCAAACTGCCTATCAATCGGGCACACTCACACCCGTGCAGTCATCAACCAGGGAAGCTGAATTGCAAAAAGACCAGGAGGCCATTCAGAAATTTGAGCAAGATGCACAACAGGCTGTGACAGACAGGCGCACAGAATTGCTGAAGCCGATCCTGAAAAAGATTGACGATGCCATAAAAGCTGTTGCAGTTGAAAACCAATACCTTATGATATTCGACACCAGTTCTGGTTCCATGCTTTATGCTGCGGAAACCGACGATGTAACGGAGTTGGTCAAGAAAAAACTGGGAATTTAACAACTTTGCCAGGCCCGCTGGGCAACACATAAAAAGAGCCATCCAAGCATTTGGACGGCTCTTTTTTTTTGCGCCATTTCAAGCGGTTTCGATTGGAATTTTGGCAACTATACCCAGTTACACCTTGCGTTCAGGTTGATTTTTATTTCGCGCAGATTTTACGCAGAAACATCTGTGTGGAATCTGTGCAACTGAATCTGTGTCAAATCTGCGCGAAAACACCTCGACAGTTTCGTGTGTAAATGGGTATAGTCACTGGAATTAAACTGTTTTTACTTGTTCTGGGATTGCCTGAAAGGCCATTTGTGCTTCTTTTTTGAAATTCATCCCGCCGTAATATTCACGAAATAGCCGAACAACCGTCGGACTTTTTTAGTTTTGCGCGGTCTTTACAAACCGTCTCGCTTCCGAGGCGCTTTGCTTATACTTACAAAATATGAATTTTTCCTTTAAGAAACTTAACAATATAGCCGGGTGGATCACTTTTGCCATCGCGGCTGTTGTACTAGGTCTGGCTGCCGAGCCTACAGGCAGCCTTTGGGATTGCGGTGAATTTATTGCCGGCGCATACACATTGCAGGTGGTGCACCCACCCGGCGCGCCGGTTTTCCTGCTCATTGGACGCATGTTTGCCATGGTAGGCTCCATGTTCTCCAGCGACCCCGCTATGATTGCCTACAGCGTGAACCTGTTGTCGGCCATCTGTACGGCGTTCATGGCGCTTTTTGTTTGCTGGAGCACGACCATTCTGGCGCGGCTGGCATTGGTAGGCCGTGAGGCGGAGCCGGAAGGCGCCGCGGCCATTGCTACGGTCGGCGCCGGTGTTGTAGCCGGATTGGCAGCAGCATTCACCTCTTCCATCTGGTTTTCCGCCGTTGAGGGCGAGGTGTACGCCATGTCTACCTTTTTCACGGCCATGACCTTGTGGTCGGTGTTGAAATGGTACAATCTGCCCGATACGGCCGAATCCGACAAATGGCTTGTCTTCACCTTTTTCTCTGTGGCCTTGTCCATCGGGGTGCACTTGTTGAGCTTGCTCACATTCCCCGCACTGGCCATGCTGTACTATTTCAAGAAGTCAAAAAAGCCGGCCGTATTTGGCACCCTGCTCGCCGCTGGCGTTGGTGTGTTTGCCATTGTGGCCATCCAGAAATTGGTCATCGCAGGCATCCCGACCATGTGGGCAAGTTTTGACAAAATCTTTGTGAACAGTTTTGGACTGCCTTTTTACTCCGGCATCAGCCTCGTTTTGTTGCTGTTTGGGGCAGCCATCTGGTTCGGGCTGAAGCGTGCAGAAAACACGAAAAACGGCCTCTTGCAACGCATCATTGTGGCCTTTGGCCTGGTGGTTGTGGCTTATTTTTCCTACGGGATGGTGATAATCCGCGCCAACGCCAACCCGCCCATCAACATGAACGACCCATCCGACCCCATGCGCTTGCTGCCTTACCTCAACCGTGAGCAGTACGGAGAGCGCCCGCTGCTCCGGGGGCCTGATTTTGACGCACAACCCGTAGGCATGAACAGCGAAGAGCGTTACGGACGCGTGGGCAATCGATACGAAGTGGTGGATGAAAAAGTGGATTACAAATACGACCCGAGAGACGAAGCCTTGTTCCCACGTATGGGCGACTACTCGCAGGGGCGGCCTAAACTGTACCGCCAGTGGGTCGACAAGCCAACCGGCCCCTTGACTTTTGGCGACCAGATTAAATTCTTTTGGCGCTACCAGGTCGGCTGGATGTATTTCCGCTACTTTATGTGGAATTTTTCCGGCAGGCAGAACGGCGACCAGGGATACTACTCCTGGGATCCCAGTTCGGGCAACTGGATAACCGGGTTTGATGCGCTCGATGAGGCGCGCCTGGGCAACCTCAAGCAATTGCCCGAAGATGAGCGCAACAATATGGCGAAGAACAAATACTACATGATCCCATTCTTATTGGGCTTGTTGGGGATGTTCTTCCATTACCGGCGTCGACCCAGGGATTTTGCCGCGATCATGGCTTTGTTCATCATTACAGGCCTGGGCATTATCGTTTATTCCAACCAACCGCCGAACGAACCGCGCGAGCGCGATTACGTTTTGGCGGGCTCGTTTTTCACCTATTGTATTTGGATAGGACTTGGCGTTATTGCCCTATTCGATATGCTGGCAAAAAGCCTGAAAGCTGTCGCTGCACCATTGGCCATCATGCTGGGGCTGGCTGTCCCTACGCTTATGTTGACCCAAAACTGGGACGACCAT
>CAYVPM010000285.1:0-5136 GCA_964453475.1 uncultured Saprospiraceae bacterium
ACACGAAATTAACATTTCTACCAAGATTCCGTCCCTCTGGGACGAAAAGCGTTAAGAATTCGGGATGGCTCATGTTTGCTATCCCCCTAGCCCCGCCTTTGCTGATATCTCCAACATCCGGTCGATGCTCGCTACTCCTTGCTTGATCACCCAATCGGGCAAAATAATTTCCGGCAGCTCATGCTTCATACAGAGGTACAATTTCTCCATTGTGTTGCGTTTCATGTGCGGGCAATCGTTGCAAGCGCAGTTGTTGTTGGGCGGCGCCGGGATGAAAGTTTTATGCGGGCTTGATTTCTGCATCTGGTGCAGGATGCCCGCTTCGGTGGCCACGATAAACTCGGTAGCCGGGTCGCTGATGGTGTATTTCAGCAAGCCGGTAGTGCTGCCGATAAAGTCGGCCATATCGAGTATATGCGCCTCACATTCAGGGTGGGCGATGAATTTGGCGTTGGGGTGCCGGTTTTTCAGTTTTACAATGCGCTCGTGACTGAATATCTCGTGCACCATACAGGCGCCGTTCCAGATAACCAGGTCGCGGCCAGTCTTTTTCTCCAGGTAAGCGCCGAGGTTTTTATCGGGCGCAAAAATGATCTTTTTGTCTTTCGGGATGCTCTCGATGATCTGCACGGCGTTGGTGCTCGTGCAGCAAATGTCGGTGAGCGTTTTGAGCTCGGCGGTACAGTTGATATAGCTGACGACCACGTGGTCGGGGTGTTTTTCCTTGAATTTCCGGAACAGGTGCGGCGGACAAGAATCGGCCAGCGAACAGCCCGCTTTCAGGTCGGGCAGCAGCACTTTCTTATGGGGGCAGAGCATTTTTGCCGTTTCTGCCATGAAATGTACGCCCGCAAAAACAATGATTTCAGCCTCCGTTTTGGCTGCCTGTTGCGACAAGCCCAGTGAGTCGCCGATATAATCCGCTACATCCTGGATTTCAGATTCCTGGTAGTAATGCGCCAGGATAACGGCATTTTTCTCTTTTTTCAAGCGGTTTATCTCGGCGACGAGGTCGAGGGTGGGGTCGACCTCAAGGTCGAGGAAGCCATTGTTTTCGAGTTCTTTGGTGGCAGTAGCAAGTGCAGCAGACATGGTATTTCGATTTATGCTTTGAGTGTGCTTGGCAATAGGGGTTGCAAAAAAAACGAATCCCAGCGGCTTTTGTTCCTCAGCAGTTCAAAAAAATCGGTAAATGCCCGGTAGCGCGACCTTTAGGTCGCCCGAAAAAGGCCATTTATGGCCGAAAACACGAATAACACAAAATGTCCTTGGGACAAGTGTTCTTCGCACTGTTGGGTCAATTATGGCTTAAAAGGCATTTAAGACGGCCATAAATGGCCTTTTTCGGGCGACATAAATGTCGTGCTACCAATAAAACTCATGCCACATAATCTATAACTCACCACTCCTAAGCTATCTTTGCCAACCATGAAAGTCATTATCCCCGTTGCAGGGGCCGGCATGCGCCTTCGCCCCCATACCTATACCCAGCCCAAGCCCTTGATCCCGGTGGCTGGCAAGCCCATAATCTGTTTTATCATAGACAAGCTGCAAGCAGCGGGCTTGAAGGATTTTGTATTTGTGCTGGGTTATTTGGGGGAAAAGATTCGCGACTTTATTGAGGAAACCTACCCAGGACTGAACATTGAATTTGTGTATCAGGAACACCGCGAAGGCTCCGCGCACGCCATCGCCACCGCGCGCGAGGCGATTGAAGATGAAGACGAGATTTTTATCGCATTCGGTGATACCATTTTCGACGTGGATTTAAGTCAGATGCTGCTGTCGCCACATTCCAGCATTGGGGTGAAAAAAGTGTCGGACCCCAGAGAGTTCGGGGTGGCAGAATTTGGCGAGGACGAAAAAGTGATCAGGCTGGTGGAAAAGCCGCGCATCCCAAAGTCGAACATGGCCATTGTCGGGTTGTACAAAGTGAAAGAAGTTCCGGCCCTCCTCCGCGCCATCGACCACCTGATCGAAAACGACATCCGCACCGTAGGCGAGTTCCAGCTTACCGATGCCCTGCAATACATGGTGGAACAAGGCACACATTTTCAGGCATTTACCGTGAACAACTGGTTTGACTGCGGCAGGAAAGACGTGCTGCTGGAAACCAATGCCATGCTGCTCGACCAGCAGGTGCGCAAAACCGGAAAGGAACAAGCCGTCCCCGATTTTGACAACACCATCTTTATCCATCCCGTGGCCGTGGGCAACAATTGCAAGATCAACAACAGCATCATCGGCCCCCATGTCACCATCGGCGACAATGCCAGCATTCAGGGCAGTATTGTTCAGGACAGCATCGTGGGCAATTTCGCGGCCCTGGAGGAAGTGGTGTTGAAACATTCCGTCATCGGAAGTGATGCGCGTATCCGGGGCATGCACCTGAGCTTGAATATCGGGGACAACACGGAAATTGACTTTGAATCTTAACCGTAACTGCATCCTGATTTCGGGATAAGGCGCAACGTGAAGGTGGGGGAGGCACGCATTAAAGGAATTGTGCATGCGCCCAAATTTGTCAACATGAAAAATGTTGACAAATTCTCACTCCGCCGTTGGCCAAGCCATCGAACAGCTTTGACAACTTTTTTTTAAGTTGTCAAAGCTCGCCCAGGGCTCAGGGAAACCGTGGGCAACCAATACCCGCGATATATTTTTTGAAAAAACACCACTTGCCAGACGCGGCACCAGTACCAGAACCACAAATGCCAAGCATGTCACGCAATTATCACATTAGCAAATTATTCGTCCGCGCCTCGACATTTTTTGCCAAATTCCTGTTATAATTTTCTTCCACAAAACATTCTGCTTCCAGCACTGTCTTACTTTTGCAACGATTATGGAAAAAGTAAAATGTCTCATTATTGGCTCTGGGCCGGCGGGTTACACCGCGGCCATTTATGCAGCCCGCGCCGGCCTCAATCCGGTACTCTACACCGGCCCTCAACCTGGCGGCCAATTGATCATCACCAACGATGTGGAAAATTACCCCGGCTATCCCGACGGCAAGAACGGCCCGGAGATGATGGAAGATTTCCGCAAGCAGGCCGAGCGCTTCGATACCGTTGTCCGCAACGAAATGATTGTGAAAGTTGATTTCACAGGGCCTATACACAAGGTTTGGTCGGAGAGCGGCCATGAAATACATGCTTCAACGGTTATCATCTCTACGGGAGCTACCGCCAAATGGTTGGGCATTCCCGGTGAACACGAACTGGAAAACAAAGGCGTATCTGCCTGCGCTGTTTGCGACGGCTTTTTCTTCCGCAAGCAGAAAGTCGCCATTGTCGGCGGCGGCGACACGGCTGCCGAAGAAAGCACTTATCTGGCTAAGATCTGCTCGGAAGTACACCTGCTGGTGCGCCGCGATGAGATGCGCGCCTCCAAAATCATGCAGGAACGTGTGCTCAACACCCCCAACCTGATTGTACACTGGAACACCTCGCCCCTGGAAGTGCTGGGCGATGAGAGCGTAACAGGCGTACGCATCCTCAACAACAAAACCCAGGAAGAAAGCACCCTGGACGTCACCGGCTTTTTTGTCGCCATCGGCCACAAGCCCAACACCGATATTTTTAAAGACTGGCTAACGCTCGACGACAGCGGTTACATCATTGCCCAGCCCGGGCGCTCCTTCACCAACGTGCCCGGCGTATTTGCCTCCGGCGATGCCCAGGACAAGATTTACCGGCAGGCCGTGACAGCGGCTGGCACGGGTTGTATGGCGGCGCTGGATGCTGAAAGGTATTTGGTGGAGACGGGGTTGTAGCACACATCGCCCAGCATACAAAAAAGCACTCCCTGCTCTGCAAACCTTACCGGGTTCTCGTGACGTAGAAGCTGCATTTATGTGTCCAGCCCGTAAAAGTAGCCCCGCAGTTCCCCCGCTTTACCGATCACGCGATGGCATGGCACCACAATGGCAATGGGGTTGTTGCGATTGGCCAATCCCACGGCGCGCACCGCAGTGGGGTTGCCGATGCGCTCGGCAATGTCGGAGTAGCTTGCTGTTTTGCCGTAGGGGATTTTGATCAATTTAGCCCATACCTGTTGCTGAAAATCGGGGGCGCCTGACCCCGCTGGTGCCCAGGCTGCCCTCGCCCAGCTCCCCCCACCCTTGCCCAAGCACAAAGCGCTGGCCGTAAGGCTTTTTCCGCCTTTTGCCACACTTGAATAGCGGGTTATAGGCCGCGCGGCACAGAGACGTAAAATCCCCTGTCCATCAGCAGACGGACAGGGGAAGATGAATTTATTCGGATGTCAGAAGGACTTCCGGAATAGCAGATTTTGGTAGAATTGTTGCGAGGGGGCTGCTTCGCTTAAACACCCCCATTGTATACTGTGATTAAAGTGATTTTGAATGATTTGACTGAAACAAATGCCTGATTCTAAAATGATTGAAACATCCCTGCATTCACAACCACTCTGCGTTGACTATAACAAAGCTAGTTTTTCTTGACCACCAATTTCTGTTCAAACTGAACACCGCCGGCCATAAGATTCACAAAATATAAGCCATTGCTGAATGTAGTCAGGTCGACTTTTTCTTCCAGGTAAGCAACCTGACCGAATGATTTGCGGAGCATCAATTGTCCCAGGGCGTTAAATATCTCCAGGGTGACCTCTGCTTCACCCTGCAAATTATCCAGGTGCAGGGTTACGACATCTCCGGCCGGGTTGGGCATCAGCTCCAGGCTTTGCGCCAGGTTGTTGTCCGCTTTTCCAATGATTGCCGTTCTGTTCTGACCGCAGGATACGCATGGCCCCAGGAAATCACCGTGGTTGAGGTGGGCCTGTACCGCGTTCGGGCTCACGCAGATGGTGCTGCCTTGATGGCACATTTTTACTTTGTTGTTGTTGTTGCCGCAAACCCAGCTATTCGGGATATTGTTGAACCCGGGAAAAGTGGTGGCATCACACGGGCCGTTGTCGTCGCCGCCGTTGCAATCATCGTCCACATCTGGGATGCCGTCGCAGTCGCTATCGGTATCGCCTTCATTCGGGGTGCATTCCGTGGCGCCCTGTTCACTGTGTGTGCCTTCTGGACAGGAGAGACAGGCCACAGCGCCTTGTACATCCATATACGTCCCTGCAGGGCATGGTATACAGGCAACGGCGCCTTGAAGGCTC
>CAYVPM010000286.1:0-5135 GCA_964453475.1 uncultured Saprospiraceae bacterium
TTTTACATGCCGCCGGAGCAGGGGCAGCCAATTTTCCCTGCCTTCATGCACCAGGGGGCCGTGTTGGGCGTGCTTACGCTCATAGGCATTTTGAGTGCGGGAGGTCGCATCATTGACGGCATCCTGGATCCGCTGGTAGCCAACTGGAGTGACCGCAAGCAGGCCCGTGTTGGGAAACGGCGCTGGTTTATGTTGCGCGGCGCTGTACCTTTTGCCTTGTTCGGCGCACTGGTGTTTTTTCCCTTGTCGAGTTCGGAAAATGCGAGCAATTTTATGTGGCTGGCCCTGGTAATCACCCTGTACTATTTTTTCTTTGCCTTTTACGTAATCCCGTACAACGCGCTGATGGCAGAGTTGGGGCATACAGCAGCAGAGCGCTTGAAAATAAGTACAGTCGTTTCTGTTACCTGGGCCTTGGGATTTGTGGCTGGAAATAGCGCTTATGCCATTCAAGGCGTTTTTGAGGGATCGGGCAAATCGTCGGTAGAGGCTTTTCAACTGGTGATTTTGCTGCTTCAGGGCTTAGCGATGGTATGTATGATGTTGCCTGCGTTGTTTTTGAATGAGCAGCGATATGCCCGTCAATCCAACAGCGAGCATGGTATTCGAGCGGCAATACAAAGCGTGTTCCGCAACAGGAGTTTCCGCTGGTTTTTGCTTTCTTTTTTGTTGTATTGGCTTGCCCTTACCTTCATTCAGCTTGGCATTGGATTTTACACGACCCTGCTCCTGGGGTTGGACAAAAGCATGGCTTTTACATTTTCATTGGTAAGTTTTGCCAGCAGTTTTTTGTTGTATTTGCCGGTGAACTGGTTGACCAACAAGTTTGGCAAAAGTAGTATGATGTTGGCGGCCTACCTGGTTTTTGGCGTCATTTTTATAGCAACAGCATTCGCGCCCAATATACCGGTTGAGAAGGAGTTGCTGCTCTACGTGCTGGCTGTGGCGGCCGCAGCGCCGCTGGCGATTTTTGGGATATTGCCCAATGCCATTGTAGGCGATGAGGCAGAGCGTGAAGAAAAGTTGAGTGGCCAACAAATGACGGGCATGTATTTCGGCATTACTGCTTTTACCATGAAGATTGGCATTTCAGTGGCCAATCTCATTTTTCCATCACTTTTACTGCTTGGAAGGAGCAGCGAAAACCCGTTTGGGGTACAGGCAACGGCCCTTGCTGCCGTTTTTTTCTGCCTGTTCGGCTGGTGGGCATTCAGGAGGTATCGGTGACGGTAGACGGTAGACGGTGGACGGTGGACGGATTGCACAACCTTTGACGGTGGACGGTAGACGGTGGACGGTTTGCACAACCTTTGACGGTGGACGGTAGACGGTTTGCACAACCTTTGTTATTGTGCTTGGCATTGATTTTCAGCACAATTGGCCAATTAAACCTTTCGTTGCTTTCGTGCTGGAAATGGGTGTTTAAAGTATAATAACAAAGGTTGTGCAAACCGTCCACCGTCCACCGTCCACCGTCCACCGTGTCTACTTAACTTCTTCAACCCTGTACACCAAATAATCCGTATCGCCTTGCCATACAAAGGCATTTACTTTTTCTTTGTAGTAGCATTTCACGTTTTTGCCTTCGTATTTCTGGAGCTCTTTGTATACGGCAGCACTCTCGGCAGAGAAGTCCCAGGTGCTTTGACTGGTGAGCATGACGCTGCCGGCAAGGTGCAGTTGTCCTTCATAGGTTTTAAACACGACCCCTTTTTTTGATATCTTGAACAGCGTGCCGCTGCGCGAGCCTTCACTGATGGTGTAGGTGCGGTAAAAATAGTAGCCGATACCGAAGATGAGGGTGGCGGCCAGGGATATCCACAGGATGCGGCGCAACATGCTTTTGGCGCCTTCTTTTACTTTGTCTAATTGAGCTGACATATTGATTTGGATGTTGTTTTGTGCAAAATTACGCTAAATCACTGACCGGAGTTCAGGTTTTCTGATGCTGTTTTCAAACCCCTTTTTTACTGCCCCAAATCTGAATGTGCAAGCGGTCGGAATAGCGGAACCCATGGGTCTTACATTTTTCTACCAGCCATTTCCGGCGCTTTGAAAGGGCTGCAGCACTGGTACCTTCGGGCATCAACCATACCTTTTCAGGAGCAATGGCATAGACCTCCAATAAACGCAGGACTTCATCGAGGTCACTTTTTTCGGCTATAACGAATTTGAAATTGGCTTTTGGACTGGCAGCAAAAAAACGGAGTGCTTTAGCCTTTTCGCGCAGGCTTTTGGGGTTGTTGCTGTTCTCCAGTTTTGGGGAAACATTGTATTGGTCTATAGCAGCATCGAATTTTGCTGTGGGGACAAGGGTGCCATTGGTTTCTACTTCGAAATGATAATTGCTTGATTTTGAACACAATTCCAACATGAGTTGTGTCAACCCTGGTTGCTGCAGCATCGGCTCGCCGCCTGTCAGGATGATATTGGGACACTTGAAATGGAACACCGTTGCTGCTACATCAGGTACGGAACATTCCGCGATCCATTGCTTTTTATCAAATTTTTGATATCCGGGTTTTGCGTCGTGCACATGCTCAAACCGGGTGCCTTTCCAGTTCCAGGTGTAATCGGTGTCGCACCAAATACAGTGCAGGTTACACAGGGAGGTGCGGACAAAAACAGAAGGCACGCCAATGCTCCGCCCTTCCCCTTGAATGGAGTGAAAAATTTCGGGGAGGCCGTTGAGGCGTGCGAGTTTGAGCATTTTCTCGTGATTGGCGGCTGGTATTAAAACAAAGACGGAAATGATTTTTTCAAACCCTCCAACTTCCCTTCCAGGAAAATCAGCGGGTGCCCGGCCAGGTCTTCCAGGATGTTGCCGGGGTAGAGAAAGGCCCTGTCGCGGAAAATTTCCCGCAACTCTGCTGCATCCAGCGCCGAAATATTGGCGGCAAACTGTTCTGCCCGCTCAAAACAATACTGCAGCCGGTCGGTCAGGAACTGGATGTCTTTCACCCAAATGACCGTTTCAGCGGGTAGCACATTGAGCAGCGACACTTTTTGGTCCTGGCGGAAACGGGTGTTTAGGTTGGGTACAATGTTCAGGCTGCTCAGGTTTTTCTGGCTCAATTGGGTCGTGGGGTCGAAGGTGCGCAGTGTTTCTACTTCGTCATCAAAAAGTTCAATGCGGTAGGGGAGCTCGTTCCCAAAAGAAAACAGGTCGATGATGCCGCCGCGGATGCTGAACTGTCCGGGTTCGTACACAAAGTCGGCGCGTTCAAAGCCATATTCCACCAAAACCTGGATCACGAAATCCACATCCAGGCGCTCGCCTTTTTTTATCTCGATGCGGCTTTGTTGCAGCACTTCCGGCTTTACAACCTTTTCGAACAAAGCTTCCGGATAGGTAACAATGATGCATCGGCTCGATGGGTTACTTATTTTACTGATTGTCTCGGAGCGCTGCAATATCTGCGTCTGGTTCAAGTCTTCGAAATATGCGGGACGTTTGAAAGAGTCGGGGAAAAAGTACAGTTCCTCTTTGTCGATCATACCCTCCAGGTCATCGTGCCGGTAGGCGGCTTCTTCTTTGGCGTTGGCAATGAGCAGATGCAGGACATTCCCGGCCGACTTTTGGCCCTTCAAGGTGGCGGCAATGGCGAAAGATTCCTGTGCGCCGGTAAGCCCGGCCAATTGCAGCCGGATGCTATCTGCTGGTTTTTCCAGGTGTTGGAGTATTTTGTTCACTGCCGGGTGATCGGCATAGTGTGCCAGCAAATGTTGGAGGTTGCTCATAGCTGGGCAAAGGTAGGGCTACTCAGTGTGTAAACTTGTAGCCAACGCCGCGAATCGAATGAAAAAATTGTGGCTGTTTGGCGTCGGCTTCAAAGTACTTTCGGAAGGCGAGGATAAAGTTGTCGATGGTGCGCGTGCTAGGGTACACGTCGTAGCCCCAAACGGATTGCAATATCTGATTGCGGCTCACCACCTCGTTCTTGCGCTCGGCGAGCAGCTTAAGCAGCATGGCCTCTTTTTTGGTGAGCATGAAATCCTCCCCGCGAAAGTTGCTGGCTTCGAAGGTCTCGAAATTAACTCGGTTGCCCCCAAATTCAAATATTTCTATGTCCTCGCCTTTCACCCGTTGGCTTCGGCGCAGCAATTTGCTTACCCGCAGCAGCAATTCTTCCAGATTGAAGGGCTTGGTCAGGTAGTCATCTGCGCCTTTTTTTAGCCCTGCCACCCGGTCCTGGGCGGTGTCTTTGGCCGTGAGCAACAATATGGGCACCTCAAGGTTGGTCAGGCGCACCTGCTCTGTGATGCTGAAACCATCTACATCGGGCAGCATGACATCGAGCAAAAGGAGATCGAAGTGCTGACCACCAATCAATTCCAGGGCTTTTTTGCCATTGCCGGTACTGACCACTTCGTAGCCTTCCAGCTCGAGGTTGAGCTTTACCGCGTCGCGGATATGGGATTCGTCTTCGACGAGGAGAATGCGCATGTGTTAGAGAGGGTTTCAAGGTTTCAGGGTTTCAAGGTTTCAGGTTGGTGAGGCTTTGGGTTGTTTGATGGGGATGGGGCTAGGTGATGTTGTGGTGGTCAGCTCCTTAAACATTGATTTTTACCTACTTGCAAAAATACAAAAAGACAGAAGAATGCCCTGAGAAATTCAAGTGGAGCATGGCGGTATTTTGGCCAATACCCAAAATGCATTAAAAGGAAGCTTCATCAATCTTTTGGTTGAAAGCCATGCGAACGTAATAATTGCCCGAAAATAACCCCAAAACATCCCACTAAAACCAAGCGCAACCCCAACCTGAAACCTGAAACTCAAAACCAGAAACCCCAATTTTCAATCCATACCCAAATCAATATCCAACCGCTCATTCCAAGGCAGCCCATCCAGGTTCAACCTTTCCATAAACGGATCAGGGTTCATTTCCTCCACGTTGAACACACCTTTGCCAGCCCATTTCCCTTCCAGAATCATGCGCGCGCCGATCATGGCTGGCACGCCGGTGGTGTAGCTGACGGCCTGGGTGCCGGTCTCTTTGTAGGCATCCACGTGGGAGCAGTTGTTCCAGATGTAGCAAGTGCGCGTTTTTCCATCTTTCACGCCTTTGATGCGGCAGCCGATGCTGGTGAAACCGGTATAGTTTTCACCCAGTTCTTCCGGTGCAGGCAAAACA
>CAYVPM010000287.1:0-5133 GCA_964453475.1 uncultured Saprospiraceae bacterium
CACAGAAGACATCCTGCAAGACGCGTTCATCAAGGCATATTCAAATCTTGACACTTTCAAGGGTGAATCGACCTTAAAAACTTGGGTTTTTGCCATCGCCAGCAACCTGACACGCGACTTGTTAAAATCAAAAAAACGCTGGACCGAAAACACGACGGACATTTGCAAGGAAGCTGCGCTGCGCAATCAGCAGTTCTTTCAAGAGGCAATGCACATCAGCCAGACCTCCGCTCATGGAGCATTTGGGACTGGCAGAAGTGGAACACAATAAGCGGGACAACAGAATGAAGGCAAAATAAAACCTGCAGTGGGTGTACTCCTGACGCTCAGGTTAATTTTCATTTCGCACAGATTTTACACCTATTCAGCATTGATGCTGTCGTGTAAGATATGTGCATTTTTTCTGGCAAAAATCTTGCGAAAATGCCGCAGGGGTGTCGCTTGTAACTGGGTATAGTCACGACAAAAAAAATATAGAAACATTTTGTTTTATTTTTGAAAAAATACTTAACTTTGTTTTATCAAGCACTTGAACTTGCTGGCGGCTACCAGTTCCTTCGCTAAAACCTACAGGCTATGAAATACCTATCGACCTTTTTGATGCTTTTTTTCCTTGAAACGGTTGCTGCACAGTCAGGCTTCCCCGATTTTTTACAAGGAACCTGGAAAATGGAGGGCAAGGAGGTGTATGAACATTGGGACAAGCTCAACGAGCACACCCTGAAAGGTCTTTCCTACCAGCTCAAGCAAGGGGAGATGCAGGTTTCGGAGTATTTGGAGATTGCCCTAAACGAAAAAGGAACCTTCTACACGGCTTCTGTATTGCAGCAGAATCAGGGCAAGGCTGTAAGTTTTAAGCTGACAAATGCAGACAGCGCATTTGTCTTTGAGAACCCGGAGCACGATTTTCCGAAAAAGATTGTTTATCAGCGCTTGAATGATACGGAGCTGTTTGTTCAGGTGTCTGACGGCGCTCAGAATGGGTTCGCCTTCAAAATGGAGAAGCAATTTGCAGCAATCGTTGAACACGATACCAGTGTTACAAACCCGCATTATGACAGCGCATTGGCCCAAAAATTGGGCGCGGATGATTATGGTATGAAGGGCTATATTTTGGTGCTGCTTAAAACAGGCCCGAATAAAACAACAGACAAAACCTTAATCAGCAACAGTTTCCGGGGGCATCTTGAAAATATCAACCACTTGGTCAAGGAGGGAAAAATGATCGTAGCTGGCCCGCTTGGGAAAAATGACAAAACCTATCGCGGTATTTTTGTGCTGAATGTCACCACATTTGAAGATGCCGAGAAATTATTGCGCACCGATGCCGCCATCAAAGAGGGGCTTTTGGACTTTGAGCTTTACAATTGGTATGGTTCGGCCGCATTGCCTGAATACCTGGAATTCTCAGACAGGATTTGGAAAATCAAACCTTAATACTTTAATCAAACACAATGGCGGAGATAAAAACAAAACAGACCGATTTACATCAACAAATTGTCAGACATCAATCTGGATGCGCTGAAAAAAAATGATGAAAGCGTCAATTGATTATAGTCAACGCAAAGTGGTTGTGAAAGTCGTGATCGCATAATCATTTGAAAATCACATGTTTTTAATCACTCAAATCATACAAATCACTTTAATCAGAGTATATGTACAATTGAAATACGGAAATTAGTGTAAAACCTGTTGCGATATGAACCTTGATATTAAAAAGTACAACGACAGCCAAACGGATAACGACCGCGCTATTTGCGACCTGCTCGCCGCGGAAATTGGCCAAAACCTGCCCGAAGCAGAAAATAAAATCTGGCATGGTCATCCGGTCTGGTTCCTGAACGGCAACCCGATCGTCGGTTACAGCAAGCAAAAGGGTTGTATCCGTTTGCTCTTTTGGAGTGGGGCCGATTTTGAAGAGCCTGCACTCAAAGCCGGAACCGGAAAGTTTAAAGATGCCTCTATCCGTTATACATCGGCTGAGCAAATTATCCCGGAAGACCTGAAACGCTGGACACAAAAATCAAAAGAGATTCAATGGGACTACAAAAATATCGTCAAACGAAAAGGTAAGCTTGAGCGCTTGCCGCAATAAATAAGCGTTCACACAATAATAAAGCATTAATTATGAGCATTTTAAGCATTACTGTGAAGGCAACCGTATTTGCCGACAGCCAGAAAGTTTGGGATTGCTATACCCAACCGGAGCATATTACTCAATGGAATTTTGCATCGGACGACTGGATATGCCCCGCTGCCAGCAATGACTTGCGCATAGGCGGAAAGTACTCGGCGCGTATGGAAGCCAGGGATGGCAGCTTTGGTTTCGACTTTGAAGCCATTTATGACAATATTGAAGTCGGCAGAGGTTTTACCTATACGATGTTGGACGGCAGGAAGGCAAGCGTGGAATTTAATCAAGGCAAGCAACAAACAGATGTTGTGATAACCTTCGACGCAGAAAACGAAAACTCGGTCGAGCTGCAAAGAAATGGCTGGCAAGCGATATTGAACAACTTTAAAAAATACGTCGAATCGTTGTAGCCAGGCATGGCCATACAAACGCTGGGTGACTCGTGTATTTTTTAAAAACACACAGACGGGCATGAAAAAAGAATTATCTGAAAATCAACAAAAGGAACTGCTCAAAATACTGAAAGAACGGTTTGAGAAAAACATGGATCGCCATCATGGAATTGACTGGGCCAAGGTTCAAGCAAAGCTGGATTCGAATGGGCAAAAACTCTGGTCGCTCGAAGAGATGGAAATAAGCGGCGGAGAGCCCGATGTTGTTGGCTATGACCAGGCGACAGGCGAATACATTTTTTATGATTGCGCGGCCGAGAGTCCCAAAGGACGAAGGAGCCTTTGTTACGACAGAGCAGCACTTGATGGCAGGAAAGAGCACAAGCCACAAAACAGTGCGATGGATATGGCGGCAGACATGGGAATTGCCCTATTGACCGAAACAGAATACCGGTACTTGCAAAAGATTGGGCCTTTTGATACAAAAACATCAAGCTGGATTGCCACGCCTGCTGAAATCAGACAGCTTGGTGGGGCAATATTTGGGGATTTCCGGTATGGACAGGTATTCGTGTACCACAACGGCGCCGAATCATACTATGCCGCAAGGGGCTTCCGTGGGGCTATAAAAGTGTAGGCCAATTGCCAATTGGGCATACACTTAACTTAGCCATGGACAGATATGTCGTTGAGATTGGCTTCGTTTGGGTTGCTGTTGAGTTGCAATATGTTTCAGGGCAAGCTTTTACAAGCCTTTTACATCCTTTTACAGCCATATAAGCCTGGCTAAACCGAGGTTTTTGCTAATTTTGGGGCATTTGAACCACGCGGCATGAAAAAAATAGCACCGTTTATTGCATTGTTCTTGCTGAGTATGTTGCTCATGCAGTTTGTTTGGGCAGTTTCCGAGCCATCTCAACGGCCAGGGCTTTCCGCTGAAAAAGTGAATCTCGCATTGCGCCGCAGCGCCGACAAGCTGTTAAAGGAAGCTGGCGACAGCAGCTCCCGGATACCGCCGGTGGAAAAGGCCGCTGCCAATGTATGGTTGCTGCGCCTCGAGAACAATTTCAATTACGACCTGCTGCCAGCCATCCTTCAGGAATCTTTTGATGTACATGGCATATCTGACAATTATGATGTGGCAGTGCTGCGCTGCCTGGATGGCAACTTGGAACTAGGCTATAATTTTAAGGATTTTTCTGAAAACAAGGATGCTCCTTGCGGCGGGCGCGACATGGAATCAGGCTGCTACAATATACAGGTTACGTTTTTGACTGGGGAGTCCGGACACAAAGGGTTACCAGTATTGGGCTGGCTTTTCAGCGGTATGTTGGCCATTGCCCTTTACGGCCTTCGCATAAAGTGGGGCAGGGGCACTTCAAAAAAACAAATAGCGGCTAATGTTGAATCGAATTGGGTACATTTTGGCGAATCCCGCCTTGATGCAGCCAATTTGCTGCTGTTTTGCGGCTCAGTGCGCCACCAGCTTACCTATCGCGAAGCCAAGTTGCTGCATCTGTTCGCCCAACAGCCCAACCAGGTATTGGAGCGCAGCTTTATCCTCGACAATGTTTGGGCCGATGAAGGGGTAATTGTTGGCCGCAGCGTGGACATGTTCGTGTCGCGCCTGCGCAAGATGCTGCGCGACGACCCTTCGGTGCAACTGGTGGCGGTACACGGCGTCGGTTACCGGTTGGAGGTTGGGGTTGTGTAGCGTCAATAGTACACCAAATAAAGCCATCGTTCAGGATTTGGCGTCCTCCTGTATTGGGTACTTAGTTTTACAAGCCTGTTACATCGTTTTACACCCTAAAAAATGCTGGTCTCGGGGCGGTCGATACCTTTGACGCATCTTTCACCAAAATCTTTTATCTCATGCGCATATTCGCTTTATTGTTGCTTTCCTGCCTGACCATTGTTGCTTTCCGCAGCAAGCGCCCTGACCTGCCACAGTGTTCCGTGGCGACTGATAGCCCTGCCAACCACACAGAAAACATCTTGTTCCAAACAGCTGATGGCGGCAAAACCTGGAAAGATGTAAGCCTGGGATTGCCTAATAAATTCGTGGCAAATAGCGCTTTTACCCAGAATGGGGAACTCTATTTGGCTGACCGGAGTGGTGTAATATACCACAAAAGCAAGCTGGATTCCGGCGTCTGGGAACGGGAAGAGATTGGAGGAATATTTTCCGATGCAGGTGGTCTTTTCCCTGAAGAAATTGTCATCAATGGCCTGTATGCTGGTCGTGCTCAACCGTATGCTTCCGTTTACGACAAAGGCATTTTTCGCCGCAACTCCGGAACGGGCCTTTGGGAACCCCTGAACACAGCATTGCCCGAAAAGCGTGTTTATGCATTTGTTGAAAATTCAGATGGCGCCATTTTCGTTAGTGGCGAAAGCGGCGTTTATAAATCAATGGATGACGGCAAAAGCTGGAAACAGGTTTATTTTGAAGGGTATGTCACACACCTTCAGGCTTTTAATGGGATTTTGCTGGCCAGCTCAAACAAAGGCGTTTTGCGCTCTGCCAACGGCGGTGAACAATGGGAACAGGTGATGCCTGAGGGGGATGGCTTTTATAAATTCGATTTGACGAAAGAAAATTTT
>CAYVPM010000288.1:0-5131 GCA_964453475.1 uncultured Saprospiraceae bacterium
GGCGGTATATGCACAAATCCAGATGCCAATTGCCAATATTTCGCAACGATGGGGCAAGCACCTGGATAGTTACTCGTTTACAAATTTATGAGGTTTTATTTACAGCGCAATGCCTGGGAAGGGGAAATAACATATTTATGATATTCTAGCACTATTTATCCGCACATTGCTCTCACGACCCTATTGAAGCTAGTAGTTGGATGAAACAACCAAAAGTTGGATAATCCAACCGTGAGTTGTTTGGGGTACGGAAAATCGCCTGGACTTTTGTGGGGCGGGCGCACACTTCGCCCCTAGAAGGCCAGATCAAAAAAGGGGAAGCAGGTTGCAGCTGCCTCCCCGTCCTAACCTCTAAACCTCCGGTCAATTAATATTCCCGACCTAGCCGGGTTACCACAAAGGGAAATAGGTCAGGAGCACAAAAAAATTTCACAAATCTATGAAAAATCCAAGATTAAAGACCGATTATGCATTAAAAATCCGAACTTGGAGAGCAGCATTTATGTTCACCCTTGTCTTGTTTTCGTCAATTGCCAGCCAAGCCCAGGTTGGAGGTTGTTCTGTTTCAGAAACTTGCCTGGATTATGAAGACCCTGGGCTGTACACGGTTATCTCTCAAAATGACCCAGGCACATTTTTGGACTTGATAACCGCAGGCAAGTTGTTGGATCCAAACCAAGCCCAATCAATTCCACAAAGACTCATTGTTTGCCGCGAGATCACAGCAAATGTTCCCAACCAATGGTATATTTTTGCTCCTGGATCAGAAATAATTTTTGCAACCAGCACCAGTGGTATGAAAATCGCTGCCGGGCATAATGTTCAAATTCGAGGGACGCATATTCATGGATGTGCCGTTCTATGGAATGGTATCCAGGTAGAAAATACCGCCCGCCTTGACTTGGTATTAGGCACCAAAATTGAAGATGCTGTTAAAGCGGTGAAGCTCATTCCAAACAGTATCTTCACCTCTTCTTTGACTATGTTTGATGGGAACTACATTTCCATTTATGCAGGTCAAACAAACATGGCTCCAGGATCATTGACATTAGGAGCTGTTTCAATTCATGGCAATACTTTTTCTGGTTTGAAAACTTTGTTACAGGCACATACGGAGGCTGGGTTCACCCACACAAGGCCATACATCGGCATCCTGGCGGAAAACCTTGCGGGTATCAATATCGGCTTGCCAAGTGCCGGGACGGGTGTTAACCTGTTTAAAGATTTTATCCAAGGAATAGCTAGCGGCAATATACCAATAGAAGGAAAGGGAATATACGCGCTAAATTCAAATGTTACGATTGTTAACTGCAGGTTTGAAAACATTGGCGCATATGACGAAACCTTTCGTGGGGAGGCAATTTCAGGGCTTTCTAGCAATACTGGCCAAAAAATAACAATCACAGGATTAGGCGGCACTTCGGCTGCTACTCCAACATTCTCGAATGTTACTAAATGTGTTTCAGCAATCGGGATGAGTATAATTATGTCGGATTGTATGGGAGATGGTTGTTCCAAAGGGATATTTGTTTCGTCACCGTCAGCACTCTCAGTTCTGCGCATAAATATTACCCATTGTTATTTACAAAACATCTGCATTAACGGCATTGAATTGTCAAATACCGCACCGTCCAAATCTGTTTTCATCGCTGACAACACCCTTTTATTCAACAACCCTGAGATAGCATGTGCCGCGGAAAGGATAGGAATATTTATTGCCAACACTGGCAGTGGATTGAACTACCATTTGCTCCGCAACACGATTCGCAATACAGTCAACCCATCCGGCGGAGGGCTTCGCGGAATTGTTGTAAGAAATGTCACTGATGTAAAGATTGAGGAGTGCAATATCAGTGATGAAGGAACGGCTGGTGATGCCGCTCGTTTTAACGGGATAAAATTGGAGCATGCCTCAAGAGCAGCCCTGATCAACAACAATGTCATCGGCAACACCACGGGCTACCCTTTGATTGAATCTGCTGGTATCCTGAACAAGGAGTCGAATAGCACCATTATGAACTGCAACGCCGTGGATATGATAAATAGGGGCTTCGAGTTCAATGGCATGAACTGTGATGCCACAGCATTTGTGTCCAACAATATGAGTGCCCATACAGAGGGGCTTTACCTCTGGAATGCTACCAGGATAGGCCAACAATATGAAAAAAACAACCGATGGTTTGGGTCTGGCGGGCAAATTGAGGGGAAGTATAATTTTATTGGGTATGACCCGACAAATATTATTCACCGCACTGAGGTGTTTAAGTCAAAATTCTCTATTAACACGTACGACGAAACTGCCACGCGCTGGGCAAACCCCCGTCGTATTGCTACGGATCCCGACAATGACCCAATAAGCGGGTATGTATGGTTTGAAGGCACAAGCGAAAACCCAATTGAAACAGCCTGTTCCATCACGCCGTCTGGGAGGAGCGCATCCGATGAAGCCGTGATAGCGGGTACTTTTTTGCCGTTCAGGGGCCTTGCTAGCACGGTTTGGGAGGCTGAATACCATACTTACGGCAGGTTGTTCGGCGATGCTGCTTTGCGGCCAAATGGCTCTGACGCAGACTCCTGGTTCCAGTCCAATCAAAACGCCAGTTTTGCAAAGCTTTACCAGGTGGCGCACAGCTTCAACTTGATCAGGACTGCTGGCACGGGCACAGAGGCTACCTTCAACGACGTAGGGAGCTTGATTGCTCAACGCGATGCAGCAGAAGCACAGTGGGCCGTTTCGACGGGCAATGCTCAAGATCAATGGAAAACAACTTTAGATGGCGCCAATGCTGCTGTCATCGCCGCCCAAGGCAGCTTGAACACTGCCCTTGACCAGGACGCAAGTGCTGCCCAAACGGCCATACAAAACCTGTACACGACATTGGCCAGTATCGCTGTTTCAGAACAACATGAAGAAGATATGCAAAGCGTACTAGGCATCATGATCGCCGCTAAAATTTCAGGGGCATCGTTCAATGCGGCACAACAACAGGCGCTTTCCGCTATTGCATCTAAATGCCGACTTGAAGGGGGCTATGCTGTGGTTTTGGCCCGCCTGGCCCTCGACCTGTCCTTAGATGCCAGCAGCGACATTGATTGTACATTACAGGAACGGTCACAGCGGCAACAAACAAAGTCAGCGGATTCTGCAATTTTTGTATTTCCCAACCCTTCTAAGGATGTGTTTTTCGTAAAATTGCCGAACGGGACTGAAAAAACACAGTTGTCACTAACTGACCTGACCGGCAAACAGCTCCGGCAATGGACGACAATCGAACCTCTGCTCCAAATTTCGGATACCAAAGATTTGCCAAATGGGCTTTACCTGTTAACGGCAACGACATTGGGTGCCGCGTCACAAACGATAAAACTCCACCTTTTGCGATAAAGTTTTAATCGCCCGGCACCGTTGGAGCCAACGGTGCCGGGCCAACTATTCCAAGCCCATGCATTCAAGATATTTCTTCCACTTGCCTGTTTTCCTGCTTGCTGTTGCGCAAATCGCCGCACAAAAGCACGATTACAACTGGATCATAGGGTATGATACCGGCAACCCCATTATTTCAGAGTACGGCGGGAGCGTCATCTCTTTCAACGAGACCCCTACTGTGGCGATCAAGAACAACCAGAAACTGAATTTTTCTTTATATAGTGCGGCTTGTTCTGATTCCTCAGGCAGCCTGCTGTTTTACACCAATGGGCTATCTATCCACAACTATTTGCACCAACTAATCGAAAATGGCGACACCATCAATCCTGGAGAAGATTGGGGTACTTTCCATTCCGGCTACATCAGTACTATAGGCCCTTTCGCCTTGCCCTTCCCCGGCCATACCAATCAATACGTGCTTTTTCATACGGCCACAGAATACGATGTTGACAGCTTCTATTTAAGGGTATCACCATTCTATTATTCTATTGTTGATATGAATGCTAACAACGGCAATGGCAAGGTTCTTGTAAAAAACCAGGTACTCGCATCCGGAGATTTATGCTGGCCAGCTGCTTGCAAGCACGGCAATGGCCGGGACTGGTGGGTCACGGTGGCGAAGCACCGCTTCCCCATCCAGTACACTTTCTTGCTAAGCCCTGAGGGCATTTCCGGGCCTTATGAGCAGGTTATTGGCCCTGTTTTTAGCCCAGAAGTGAATGATGGCATCGGCAAGAGCATTTTCTCGCCCGATGGGAGGACCTATGTTCGGCATGATGGTAAAAGTGGCCCGCGCATCATGGACTTTGACCGCTGTACTGGCATTTTTTCCAACCTCCGCTTGTTGCCTTATCCCGCCGAAGTGTACAGTTGGTCGGCTGCCTTCTCGGAGGATTCCCGCTTTTTGTACCTCAGTAGACCGTCCATGGTATGGTCCGTCGATATGAAGGCCAACAACCTGAGCACTTCTTTTGACACCCTGGGGCGCTACAACTGGACGTACAGCCCCGCGCCGCCCTGGGGGACGGCGATATCTGAGCTGCAGGAAGGGGCTGACGGGAAAATATATGCGTCCACCTGGGGCGGTTCGCGTTGTATGAGCAGGATCGAGCGCCCACTATTGCCGGGCCTCGCGGCGGACATGAACTTTGGCAGCTTCAAGTTGCCGCGATGGAACAGCAGCACCATGTGCCACTATCCAAACTACCGCCTCGGTGAGAACGACGGTAGCCCTTGCGACACGCTGAACGCGCAAGCCCCGGGCGACGGCTTTATCAAGACCTTGTATGACGCAGCGGGGAAGCCGCGGGTAAAGCCGCAAAACGACTATACCATTTTGCCCATGGTGCCGGCTGCCCCAAGCGAAGAAGCCCGCATTGAAAAGCAGCTTTGGGGCGATCATGTAAAGGTGGCTTGGGAGGAGCGGCTGCGCCGGCAGGCTTCCGGCGGCACGGCAAAACCGGTTCAACACAATGCAAAACCTGACAGGCAATGAAAAAAATATGTACCATCCTCGCTTTTTGCGCTGAAATCGCCGCCATAAGCGCGCAAAAGCATGATAATGTGTGGCCTGGCGGCTTCACGGAATATCCCGGCCAGCCCCTGAATGGCAATTTCCTGATGCGGTTCGACAACGGCACGCCGACGGCTCAGCCAGCCAACCTGAACATGAACTTTGAGAGCACCGTGGCAGCTTTTTCCGAT
>CAYVPM010000289.1:0-5130 GCA_964453475.1 uncultured Saprospiraceae bacterium
CCGGGCTGGAAGGCGTGTTTGGCCTTCGCAATTATTATGTGGAACGCATTAACGGGCAAGACTCCCTGCTGCGCAACAGCGACCCTTACCTGCAAAAGTTTTCCGGATTCAGGCAGTTCGATGTGTTGGAAAAAATCGTGTTTAAACAAAATGAACGCAGCACCCACACCCTGAATTTCCAGTACAGCACCTCTTCGGACATACCCCGTTACGACCGCTTGACCGACAGGAACGGAACTGGCCTGGCTTCCGCCGAATGGTACTACGGCCCGCAAGAACGGATAATGGCGGCCTACAACCTGGCGCTGAAAAATGTGGGCATGTTCAACAGCTTGAGCGTCACGGCAAGTTATCAGGATATTGTGGAAAGCCGGCACAACCGCGATTTTGGCAACAACCGCCGCAACGACCGGGTGGAAAACGTGAAAGTATATGGCTTTCTGGCCGAGCTGGTAAAAATTTGGGAGGATCAAAGCGTGCGCATCGGCCTGGACGGTCAATACAACGACGTCAGTTCCAGCGCCCAGCGCTACAATGTCAATACAGGCGAGATCACGGCCCTGAGCACCCGGTACCCCGATGGTGGAAGCAATATGCTCAATGCCGCGGTATATGCTACCCATTTTTGGCAGCCCGGAAACAACAGCAAATGGTCGTTCAGCGAAGGACTGCGGGCGGGTTTCTCCAGCCTGAACGCGTCGTTTGTGAGCCGGGAGTTTTACCCATTCCCCTTTGACAATGTGGCGCAAAAGAGCCCAACTTTCTCCGGGAACATGGGCGCAGTTTGGAACAGAACAGAAAACTGGCGGCTGGCCATCAATGCCTCCACTGGTTTCCGGGTTCCGAACGTCGACGACCTGACCAAAGTTTTTGACTCCCAAAAAGGCAGTGTCGTGGTGCCAAACACCGATTTGAAGCCGGAAAAAACGCTGAACCTGGACTTGAATATCAGCCACCCGATTACAGATAAGGTCCACTGGGAAAACGTGGTTTGGGTTTGCGGGTTCTTCGATGCCATCGTGACGGATGTATTCGCCTTCAACGGCCAGGACAGCATTTTATACGACGGCGCGCTTAGCCGGGTTTTGGCAAGCCAGAACAAGCGCAGGGCTAAGCTTCTGGGGTTCAGCAGCATCCTCGACGCGGATGTATCCCCCAGTCTGGCCATGTATGCCAGCTTTACCTATACCAAAGGGCGCATCGGCGGCGGCGGCGAAAAACCGCTCGACCATATCCCGCCGATGTATGGCAAATTCGGCGCGCGCTGGCACAGCACCCGCGGCTCGGTGGAAGCCTTTGTATTGTTCAACGGCAAAAAGAGGCTGAAAGATTACAACCGGGAAGGGGAAGACAACCTGCAATATGCACCGCTGAACGGCATGCCCGCTTGGTACACCGTCAACCTGCGGGGGGCTTTCAAATTCAATAAAAACCTGACCTTGCAAGCGGGTATCGACAATATTTTTGATACCAATTACCGCGCTTTCGCGTCGGGCATCAATGCGCCGGGCCGGAATTTTTGGGTGACGGTGCGGGCGGGGATTTAGGGTGAATCTGAAATAGTTGCTTTTGAATTTCTCCTCATTTACGCATGCCTGGTGCAGCAGTATTGTTACCCTTGGTTGTTATAACTTTCCTACTTTTACCCCCTGCAAAAACGACAAACCATCACAACTTTACACCCGCTATTCATGTCTGACATCATTTTTTCCCTGATCCAAAAAGAACTTGAGCGCCAGCGCCACGGCGCAGAACTCATTGCTTCTGAAAATTTCACCAGTCAGGCCGTACTGGATGCGATGGGTTCCTGTCTCACCAACAAATACGCGGAAGGCTATCCGGGCAAACGCTATTACGGCGGGTGTGAGGTTGTGGATGAAGTGGAGCAGATCGCCATCGACAGGGCCAAAGAAATATTCGGAGCAGCCTGGGCCAATGTGCAGCCGCACTCGGGCGCACAAGCCAATGCGGCGGTGTTTCTGGCCTGCCTGCAACCCGGCGATACCATTCTCGGATTCGATTTGTCGCACGGCGGCCACTTGTCGCACGGCTCGCCCGTCAACTACTCCGGCAAGGTGTACAAACCCGTTTTTTATGGGGTGGAAAAAGAAACCGGCCGCGTCGACATGGACAAAGTTGAGGCCATTGCGCTGGAGCACAAGCCAAAACTGATTATTTGTGGCGCTTCGGCGTATTCCCGCGATTGGGACTATGCGCGTTTCCGCAAGATCGCCGATGCTGTTGGGGCTATTTTGCTGGCCGATGTATCGCACCCGGCCGGACTTATCGCCGCCAAGCTGCTGAACGACCCCTTGCTACATTGCCATATTGTGACCACTACCACACACAAAACCCTGCGCGGGCCGCGGGGAGGCCTGATTTTGTTGGGCAAAGATTTTGATAACCCCTGGGGCCGCACCACGAAGAAAGGAAGCGTCATCCAAATGTCGAGCATCCTGGACAGCGGGGTTTTTCCGGGCATGCAGGGTGGGCCGCTGGAGCATGTGATCGCCGCCAAGGCGGTCGCTTTTGGAGAAATTTTGCTGCCCTCCTTCAAAACATACGCCCAGCAAATCATCAAAAACGCACAAGCGATGGCTGCGGAGTTCGTTTCCCGTGGTTACGACATTATTTCCGGCGGCACCGACAACCACATGATGCTGCTCGACCTGCAACGCAAAAATGTGACGGGAAAAGCAGCCGACCATGCGCTGGGTCTGGCCGACATCACCGTGAACAAAAACATGATTCCTTTTGACCCGCAACCGCCTATGACGGCCTCCGGTATCCGCGTTGGAACCGCGGCGGTAACAACGCGGGGATTCAAAGAAGATGACTGCCGGCAGCTGGCTGTGTGGATGGATGAAGTGTTGAGCAGCCCAGACGATGCCGCGGTGCAAGCAAAGGTAAAGGGGGCGGTGCATGCCTATATGAAGGGATTTCCTTTGTATGGGGCTTAAAAAAGGTTTCTCACAACGACACAACGACACAACGGCACGACGGAGCAATACGCGCTTGGCAATAGTATCCGCCGCGTTGTCCTATTCCCAAAGCCCCTTGTGTCGTTCTTTCGTGGTGCCGTCGTGTCGTTGTGAGAAACATTTTTTAAGCCGCTTGTGCATGTTATCGGCCCAGGAAAAGTTACATCGCTGCCTTTTTCAAAAGCTTCCTGCGCCACTCAAGCAAGCCCAATATGGCCAATATCAGAAATACCACATATTGAAAACTGGTAAAAACATATCCCTTCACAAAGTACAAGGGTATGGAAGCCAGGTTCGTGACGATCCACCATATCCAGTTTTCCAGTTTTTTGCGGGTCATCAGCCACATGCCGGTATAGGCGGAAGCGGAGGCGAACCCATCTGCAAGCGGCACCGTGCTGTCGGTAAAACGGCTCAATACAAACCACAGCAGCAACCAGCTTCCGCCGAAAAAAAGCAAGGCGTTCCGCCACTCCGATGCTGTAGAAGCCGTGATTTTAAGTCCCGCTTCCCCTTCCGCCTTTTTGGCCCACATCACCCAGCCCACAAGGCTCATCACCGTGTAATAGGCATTCACGCTGGCTTCGGCATAAAGCCCGGCGATGAGGCATAAGTAAATATACAGGGATGTATTAACCAGTCCGGTAGGATACACCAGGATGTTTTCCGCACGGGAATAGAGGACGCTGACAATGCCAAAAATAACCGCGATGAACTCAAGCCAAGTAGTGGCATAGAGGCCTTCCAGTAATTCTCGCCATATTTCCGTGACAAACATAAAGGCAATTTTAACCCTTGTAATTCAATGTTTTTTTGCCCAAAAACACATGGTACAAGGGCACATAGATGTCCCATGTGAATGCTATGTTTTCTATGTGTCTATGTTTCTATGTGTTAAAAAACAATGTCACAAATCCATCAGGAGCAGGATCGGGTCTTCCAGCAATTCCTTCACTTTCACCAGGAAGGTCACAGAAGTGCTGCCGTCAATTACCCGGTGGTCGTAGCTGAGCGCCAGGTACATCATGGGGCGTATTTCCACCTTGCCATCTACCGCGATGGGTCGGTCTTTGATGGCGTGCATGCCCAGGATAGCGCTTTGTGGCTCATTGATAATTGGGGTGCTCATCAAACTGCCGAACACACCGCCATTGGTAATGGTAAACGTACCGCCCGACATTTCTTCGAGCGATAATTTCCCGTCGCGGGCCTTGACTGCCAGCTCCTTGATTTTCAGCTCAATTTCGCTGAAATGCAGGCTTTCCACGTTGCGGATAGGAGGCACTACCAGGCCAGTTGGCGTACTGATGGCGAAACTGATGTCGGCGTAATCGTGGTAAACAAAATCATCGCCATCGATCATGGCATTCACATCGGGCATTTCGAGCAGTACCTTGGCGCATGCCTTGGCGAAGATGGACATAAAGCCCAGTTTTACCCCGTATTTCTTGACAAAAGCGTCCTGGTATTTTTCACGGAAGGCCATTACGGCGCTCATGTCCACTTCGTTGAAGGTGGTAAGCATGGCCGTGTTGTTTTTGGCGCTCACGAGGCGTTTGGCGATGGTTCGGCGCATGCGGCTCATGCGTTCGCGGCGATCGTTGCGGGAGAAAGCGGCAATTGGCGCAGGTGTGCTGGTTGCAGGCTTATTTGGTTCAGCAACAGCAACAGGGGCCGGGGCTACCGCTTTTTGCGCATCTTCTTTGGTAATACGGCCGTCGCGGCCGGTGCCGTTAACGTCTGCGGGATTCACGCCACCTTCTGTCAAGATTTTGGCAGCAGCGGGTGAAGGTGTCCCTGTAGCGTAAGAAGTCTTCTGCGCAGCAGCTTTATCGCTTGTTTGCGCAACAGCAGGTGCAGCTGCCTCCGCTTGTTTCGAAGTGCCCGTTGCCGATGGGGCACTGGCATCGCTGTCGATGGTAGCAAAAAGCGCGCCTACGGCCAGGTCTTCGCCTTCTTTCGCCACCCAGGTCAGTTTCCCGGCGGAGTCGGCAGAAAGTTCCTGGTTCGCTTTTTCTGTTTCGATTTCACAAAGCGGCTCGTCCATGGCTACGATAGAGCCGTTCGGCTTGAGCCATTTGGAAAAAGTAACGCTGGATATGGATTCGCCCAAATTGGGGATTTTCAGTTCAACAACAGGCATTGCCGG
>CAYVPM010000290.1:0-5120 GCA_964453475.1 uncultured Saprospiraceae bacterium
AAGGCTGTCAAGCATTTTTGCGCGCCCTTCATAAACCTTTTGAGTTTTCCTGCTTTTATGGTCTGCTCCCAGGTCGTCATACCATGTTATTGTCTGAAACCCGGTCCAAAGGGCTAGTACAAGTAAACCCAGCTCTACCTTTGGCGCCCATTCCCGGGCGCCTGAATTTTTGCCCCAAACCAACACACCAATAAAAAACGCGGGGTAAAAACTGTCGATAAAATAGTATTCATGGTCGCTGAATTGCCGTAGCATCAACAAAAAATAAGCAAATCCGACCCCGAAAGTCCCCCAAAAATACCAGGCTAAATACGAGGCGGTAGCTTGTTTTCGGAATAGAAGCTGCATGGCTAAGGCCAAAAGCAACCAGGCCAGATGTGGCAGTGACAGCCAGATCAGCCCCCATTTCTGCACAGCTTCAACGGACAGGCACCAGGTATCGGCAAAGTTTTGCGGGTGCATGGTTTGCCTTAAAAATATGGAACCGTATTCCCGCAACAAATACAGGTCGTAGCATTGCCAAAGCGCAAACACCCCCGCCCCTGCGGCCAGTATGATCGTTTTTTGCTTGTCGCGGCGAAACAATACCTGCCAAAGCCCTAAACAGGCCAACTGCAGGATATACGGCTTGCGCAACAAGGCCGCCAGTACAAAAAAGACTACGGCTATGGCCCAATACTTATCCGCGCCCCTCAGGCTGCGCAACAGCGCCCAAAGGCCGATCAAAAAAGCGCTGAGCGCCCAAACAGAGGGCAAAAAACTGTCGTGGTAGTACAACAGGCCAGGCAAAAGCCAAAGCAAAAGTGTAAGCACGGCCGCTCGCAGCGGTGGAACACTTGTTTCATAAACGGCCCTGAAAAAGAAAAAAAAGCCCAAAAATCCGGCGCACAAACTGAGCAAGCGGAAAACCGCCGGGCTTTCGATCCCCGTCAGGAGCATCACAGCGCCGGCCAGCCAGGCGGGAAGCGGCAGGTCGGATGCGGTGATGCCTTCCCTGGTGCCAAGGTTGTAGGTCTGCGGACAGAAGATATTCAAGCCGTTTTCCGCAAATTTCAAGGACATGGCATAATAGTCGGCCATGGCCCAGGCATGGTGGCCCTGGGGCTGCGAATCGATGCTTTTTCCATAAAACAGCACCGAAACCAACAGCCAGGCTGCTAGCAGCAAGTATGTTGTCGTCCTGAAAGAAACCTTTTCCATCAGGCAAAAATAGGCCGACAGCCAGCACTTATTTTCGGGAATAAAAAGTGATTTTGAGAAAAACAGGGTAAAAGCCCCAAAAAATCTGATTTTTGCCTTTCAAATGAATACCCCCGTCCACATATTCCTTTCCCACAGCGCTGCCGACGCGCACAGCGCGCAGGATTTGCAGCGCCAGATCACCACAGCCTTGCAACCTCATCCCACTGTTTTTTGGAGCAGGGCAGATGTCCCTGTTGAAGAATTCAGGGCAAAGGCTTCTGCTTTTTTGGAAAAAACCGACCTGTTTGTAGCGGTGCTTTCCATGAATTATGAAGACAGCGCCGATGTTCGATGGGAAATGGCGACCGCCCTGGAAATGCAGCGCACCAGGCCCGGGTTGCAAATAATGTCCGTATTGGCGCGGGAAACACGAACGCCTGCTGCATTACGCCCTTTCCAGACAGCCTTGCCCAGCGGCGAAACCATTGAAAATCAGGGCATTCCACGCGACCGCCAGCTGCGCCGGGCCGCCGAAACAGCTGTTGCCATGCTGGCCGCTGCGCCAGTGTCGAATGAAATTCCCATTGGTAAGGTATCGCTGCCCATCACCATCCAGGACTTGCGGGAACGGCTTCTGGCCCAAACCGATCGGATAAACCACGCCCCGCTGTTGGCACTTTTGAAACGCCTCATCAAAGACGTTTTGGTGAAAAGGGTGGTGCTGGATACCGAGGAAGCGTACAAGCAAATGCGGGAGCAAACCCGCTTGTCTCAAATATCAATCGCGGAATTGCAACAACGCGCCGAACCCGTGCAGATGGACCTCAACAGCCTCATTGAGCGCCTGGAGGAAAACCAACTGGTGAAGGATTGGCGCAGCATCTTTATCCGGGACTACTACCATTTTACCTCCGAAAGCCGCGACGACAGCACCGTGCCGCCGTTTTTTGTGCCAGTCGATGAAATCAGTATCCCGGAAACCCTCAACCTGCCAGTCGGCCCGCGGGAAGAAGAATCGCTGGAACAAATCGGGCTGCTTTCCTATGAACAAAAAACAGATTTCCGCCGCAGCTTGCTCCTGGCCAAGGATGCCCTGGCCGTAAAGAATGCCGCGCAGGCCTACGCACACTGCGATCATGCGCGCCAAAAAATAGACCCGCAGTCGGCACAATTGTATGAGTACCTGCTCATTACATTTATCCAAAAAGAAACGCCAACCCGCGCTATGATGGATGCGGTACAGGGCAACGACCGCGTTTTACAGCATATCCTCTTGTTTGCCAGCCGCCTGCGGGAGTACCAACATGCCGGCAAATGCCCTTCTTCCACGGCCATGCACAACCTGGCCATCGCTTCAGAGAGCATATCCGACGCAGCCCTGCGCCTTTACTACCATTTCCCCAACGACCCCTTGCGCGATACGGGCAAGCACGCAGAAGAAGTGCCCGACAACCGCCGCAGCTTACGCATCATACTGGGCAATACCCTGAAGGTCTGCCGCCTGGTGCACCCTTCCGAAGAACTGCTGGAGGCTGCCGTCATTGAATGTTGCGGTGGCGGCAAATGTCATTGGATGAAACGGGTGGATGTAGTCGACGGCCATTTTCAGTTTGTCCCCGACGGGCATATCGACCTTATCGGGGAAACACAGGAGCTGTTGCAGATGCTGCAAAGCATTGAGGATGAAGACCCTAATAAAATTGTAAAAGGCAGGGCCCTGCTGCGGGAAGACCTCTATTTCAGCCTACTGGCCAAACGCCAAACCCTCAGTACCCAGCTGGCGGAGGATGCCAAGCGCCGCCGCCCTTATACCGATTCGCGGGAGTCGATCATCCGGTTCACTTATGCTTGCTTGTTCGGCGCGCATATTTTTGGCGAAACCGATGCACGGGGAAGGGGGACATCTTTCCTGCGCCTGGCCTTGGAATACCTGCTACCAGGGCTACTGCGTGCACCCGAAGAGGCCGAGGCGCTGTCGCTCCGTTGGTTTACCCTCGATGCCAACGGCCAGGTTGCTGCCCATCCCGATTGTGCTGCCTATTCATTTGACGTGTTGGGCATTGTAGAGAAAATCGTGCGCGACCATGCAGGTACGGCAGGCTGGATGCAGGTGCAGCCCAATATCAAAGAAACCGTATACCGGCAATACATTGCCGACACAGCCGAGCTGCTGGATTCGGTGAAAGCGCGACTGGCTTTTACCGATGTGCGTCGCATGAACGCCCTGGATGCCCGCCGCTTGCTCATCGATTGTTTGCGCCGCTGGGTGGTAGCGTATAAAGCCGAGCCGGCACGCGGCTTGGGCTTTTTGGAGAATTGTGTCCGGGAACTCACGGGCGATGGCATCCTGTTGTGGCTGCTGCACAATCCGCATACGCTGGTAGCGCACCCGGAAAGTTCCGCGCTTGGGTACGATGCCCAAATGGAGCTGAAAAAGATACATGACTTGCTGGTGCAGCATCCGGAGGGGCAAGACAAGGGAGAGGCGTATTTACGCGAGCGCATTGCTGTAAACCTGTTTGAAAAGCGCATTGTGCCCGTCTACGATACCCTGGCAAAAGGTGATGAAAGCCAGCGGGAGGGCGTTGTCTGGCTGATGCAAGAAGCCCTCAGCAACTACAAGCTCCACCCCAACCTTGCCTACCTCGATTTTGTGTGGAAAGAATTAAGCGAAGAGGTAAAGCTGCCATGGGTCGATATTTCACTTGAAGGCAAGGCAATACCTTACAAACGGGTGACAGGCTTTGATCCAATTGACGTTTTGCGGGAACTGCAGCAAACCCATCCCTTCCAATACAGCCAACTGGATGCCCGCGAGCGAATATCGGCGCGGCGCCATGCTAACCAGGTAAACCGCTATTTTAAGGAAATTAGTGAATTCAGGCATGAGAACCGTCAGCCAGAGCGCAAAATAGCCATTGAGATCATTCAAAAAATCAAAGGCATTTACCTGTATTTCCCTAAAGCTGAATACCTGGAACTAGCTTGGGACGAGTTGTATGCCAAACCCGGCAAGTACCGCATCCGCTGGAACAGCCGGGTACTGGGCATTCTCCCGCTCAGTGGCGAGCATTATGAAAACGAGTTCTTTAACTTTAACTACAAATTCGAACGCTTCGAACTGAAACGTTTGCTCGACAACCAGTATGAAGAAATGCAGCGTGTGCTCCGCGAAACAGGGCACTAAGCGCAAGGCTTAATACTGCTCTTTATCGTTCGGAAACTTTTTGGCCTTTACGTCGGCAATGTAGCGCTGGGTGGCATCGGTCATCACATCAAACAGTTCGGCATAGCGGCGCAGGAAGCGGGGCTTGAAGTCTTTGGTGATGCCCAACATGTCGTGGGTGACCAATACCTGCCCGTCGGCGTGCTGGCCGGCGCCGATGCCGATGGTAGGAATGGCGATGCTCTCTGAGACTTCTTTGGTCAGTTTAGCGGGTATTTTTTCCAATACAAGGGAGAAACAGCCGATTTCATCCAGGAGTTTGGCATCGTCGCGCAATTTTTGAGCCTCCTGTTCTTCTTTGGCCCGCACAGTGTAAGTGCCGAATTTGTAAATGCTCTGGGGGGTGAGGCCCAAATGTCCCATTACCGGTATGCCTGCTTTCAGGATGCGTTGGATGCTCTCCTCTACTTCAGAGCCACCTTCCAGTTTGACTGCATGGGCGCCCGATTCCTTCATGATTTTGATGGCGCTCGATAGCGCGATTTCAGAATTGGATTGGTAGGAGCCGAAAGGCAGGTCGACCACCACCATGGCGCGTGTGACTGCCCGCACGACAGATTGCGCGTGGTAGATCATTTGATCGAGTGTGATCGGCAAGGTTGTTTCGTGACCAGCCATAACATTGGAAGCGGAATCGCCCACCAGCAGGATTTCGATGCCAGCCTCGTCGAGGATGCGCGCCATGGAATAATCGTAAGCGGTGAGCATGGCG
>CAYVPM010000291.1:0-5118 GCA_964453475.1 uncultured Saprospiraceae bacterium
AATACTGCCGAATATTTCAAGAACCCGGAACCCGGAATGCAAACCGGTGGGGTGAAACTCATTGAAATCGAAACGCCAAAAGGCAAATTCAAAGTTTGGACCAAACGTGTGGGCAACAACCCCCGCATCAAACTCCTGCTCCTGCATGGCGGGCCCGCGTGTACCCACGAGTATTTCGAGTGCATGGACAGTTACCTTCCCGCTGAAGGCATCGAGTATTATTATTACGACCAGCTCGGCTCTTTTTATTCCGACCAGCCGAAGGACTCCAGTCTCTGGACGACAGAGCGCTTTGTTGAGGAAGTGGAACAAGTACGCAAAGCCCTTGGGCTGGACCACAACAATTTTTACCTGCTCGGCCATTCCTGGGGCGGCATACTCGCCGCAGAGTACGCTCTGAAATACCAGGATAATCTAAAAGGCTTGATTATCAGTAACATGATGATGAGCATCCCGGAGTACAATGAATACGCGTACAACGTTCTGGCCAAGCAGTTGCCGCCGGCCGTGTTCGACACCATCAAAGCCATCGAAGCTGCCAAGGACTTTTCCAACCCCAAGTATATGGAGCTGCTGATGCCTTACCATTATGCTACCCATATCTGCCGAATCCCCATCGCCGATTGGCCCGATCCGGTTAATCGCGGGCTCAACCACGTTAACCCCGATATCTACGTGCTCATGCAAGGCCCCAGCGAGTTCGGCGCCTCGGGCAGGCTACTGCAATGGGACCGCAAAGCTGATATGCCCAAGATAAAGGTGCCTACCCTCAGCATCGGCGCCACCCACGATACCATGGACCCTGCACACATGGAATGGATCGCCAAAACGGTGCAGAAAGGCAGGTTCCTGCTATGCCCCAATGGCAGCCATATGGCCATGTGGGACGATCAGGTGAACTACATGAACGGGCTGATCGGGTTTCTGAAAGCAGTGGATAAGGGCGAGTAGCCCCTATCCCTTAATATCCCCATAAATTACCTGCATTTTCATGTTGTAGAGCATAAACGACAAGATGTCTGCCGCTTCGTCGATCACTTTGGCCGTGGGCTTGCCCGCACCATGGCCTGCGCTCGTTTCGATGCGCACCAGCACCGGATTATCGCCCTGCTGAAATTCCTGCAAAGTGGCGCCGAACTTGAAGGAGTGGGCTGGCACCACGCGGTCGTCGTGGTCGGCAGTGGTGATCATGGTCGCCGGGTAAGCCGTCTTTTTCACGTTATGCAGCGGCGAGTATTTGATCAGGCAGGGGTATTCTTCTGCGTTGTCGCTGCGGCCGTAGTCCGTTGCCCAGGCATAGCCGATGGTGAACTGGTGGTAGCGCAGCATGTCGAGCACGCCCACAGCCGGAAAACAAACCCCGAACAGGTCGGGGCGCTGGGTCATGCAAGCGCCAACGAGCAGGCCGCCGTTTGAGCCGCCTTGTATGGCGAGCCGTGGAGGAGAGGTGTATTTTTTCGCGATCAGGTATTCGGCGGCGCCGATAAAGTCGTCGAACACGTTTTGCTTTTGGCATTTGGTACCGGCCAGGTGCCATTTTTCACCGAATTCGCCACCACCTCGGATGTTGGCCACGCAATAGATGCCGTTATTTTCCAACAAAGCTGCCCGGGAAGGACTGAAGGAAGGTGTAAGGGAAATATTGAAACCACCATAGCCGTAGAGCAGGGTCGGGTTCTGCCCATCGTAGGCGATGTTCTTTTTTCTGGTGATGAACATGGGCACTTTGGTGCCGTCCTTGCTTTCATACCATACCTGCTCTGTGGTGAAAAGGTCGGGGTTGAAGTCGAGCTTGGGCGCTTTGAAAACCTTGGTTTCTAGGCTGTTCATGTCGAGCGAATAGATGGTATTGGGACGCAGGAAGGAAGTGAAGGCGAAGAAAGCCTGTTGTTCGCTGGGCTTTCCGCTTACGCCACCCACGGTGCCGATTTCCGGAAGTTTCACCTCTTGGATAGGCTTGCCTTCCAAATCGAACACGCGGAGGCTGCTGGAAGCGTCGTGCAGGTAGGTGCACACGATTTTGCCGCCGCATATTGCAGCGCCCTGCAACACGTCTTTAGGGTCTTCGGGAATCAGTGTTTGCCAGTTGGCCGGCTCAGGCTTGTCGGGGCTCACGAGAATGAGGCGCTGGTTGGGGGCGTTATCGTTGGTGAGCACAAGCAGCTTGTCGCCGATATTGTCCACCACGCTGTAGTCTTTTTCATAGGCATCGACGATGCTGACAAAGCTGCCTGTTTTATTGTTCAGATCTTTGATGAACAGAGAATTGCCACTGGTACTTTCCCAGCCTGAAACGTATAGGAAGCGCTCGTCGTCGGTGGTGCCGCCGCCAAAAGAGCGGTCGGGGTGTGCTTTGTCGCTGTACACCATTTTGTCAGCCGACTGCGGAGTACCCAACTGGTGGTAGTACACAGCGCCCAGTTTGTTGGCGGCTTTCAGCTCGTCGCCCTTTTTTGGCGCAGGGAATCGGGTGTAATAGAAGCCGTTGCCCTGCCAGGCGATGCCGCTGAATTTCACCCATTCAAGCTTGTCCTCCAGCATCTGGCCAGTTTCCAGGTCTTTCACGACGATGTTGCGCCAGTCGGAGCCGCCTGTGGAAGTAGAATAAGCCAGGTATCGGCCGTCTTTCGAAAAATCCAATTCTCCGAGGGAGGTGGTGCCATCGTCGCTGAACCGGTTGGGGTCTAGCACCATTTTGGCTTCGGCGTTCAGGTTTTCCTGCACATACAACACGCTCTGGTTCTGGAGGCCGTCGTTTTTGAAAAAGTAGTACTTGCCGCCTTCTTTAAATGGCGTGCCGAATTTTTCGTAGTCAAAAATTTGTTCCAGGCGCTTTTTCACCTTGTCACGGAAAGGGATTTGGCTGATGTAGCCGTTGGTGACGATGTTTTGGCGGGTCACCCACTCCTTTGTTTCAGCGCTTTGGTCGTCCTCGAGCCAGCGGTACGGGTCGTTGATGGTGGCGCCGAAATAGTTGTCGGATACGGCCGTGTCTTTTCTCGATAACGGGTATGTCACTGGAATTTGTTTGAAGTCCATTACTTGGGTGTTCGATTTTTTAGGGCCGGAGTCGCAAGACATAAGGAGTAAAATGAAAATTAGAACGAAGAATGTAGAAATTGGTTTCATGCTTTGTGTTGCTTTTATGGTGAAAGAGCAGCGCTACATAATGTCGGAATGACATCTGCCGTGTACTTTTGCGCGAATGTAGGGCTTGTGCGGGTTTTCGCAGCCAACAACCGTCACGTTTCACGTTTTTGCAAATGAACGACCGATATTCAGTACCCAACAGTTTGTATTTCATCCTGCTTGCCTTGGTGCTCCCCTGGTGCAGCGGCGCCCAAGGAAATATCAATCCGCTCCCGCCAATTGACAGCCTGAGTGATTGGGAGGTAAATGCTACGTTGCAGCAATTTACCGCCCAGGTTCGCGATTTGGAAGCATTGTTGACCATAAAAAGCCAAAATACTGGACAGCACAGGGCTGCCCTGGATGAATCATTGAATTTGGCAAATGCAGACTCCACAATTTCAAAGCCGGACAGAGATTCTTTGACGCGCCTCCTCAATACCGCTAAAAAGGAAGAGAAAATGGCCCTGAAAAACCTGCGACAAGCTCAAAAAGCCATGGCCCTGATGGAAAAAGCCATAGATTCTGATAACGACAAAAAGCGGAAACAACTGCCCAAACTTTGGAAAGAACTCTCAAAAACAAATTCCCTTGCTTATCCTGAAATCGTTTCTCCAGCATTGAAGGAACCTCAGAAGTCCGTAAAACCTGCAAAGGTCAAAAAACCGAAAAAAGATAAAGCAGTCCCGAAAGAAGACTTAGCCGAAGCCCAGGAAGAAAGCGTGTTCCCGACAGTCCCCCCCACTCCACCCCCGACGCCAGCAACCAAGCCGCAGCCCGGCCCTGTCCGCACAAAAAAATACGACCCAGCCACGGATGTCATGCTCAACCCGCCAGCCCTGCCATGCGGATTGGCTGTGGATACACGTGACGAGCTTTCCGGCGAGCGCTACCGCCGGACTGCCCCTGTAGAGCTTTTCAGGCATACACCAGCGGCGCTGAAAAACTACTTGCAAGGCAAGCCCAATGTGCAGTGCAGCGCAGCATTAGCGTCTTCGGGCGCTTACGCTTATTTGCACCTTGTTTTTACCATCAATGACCCCAACCCGCGAAAAGCATTCGGAAAATTGGACAAGGAAAGCCTGGCGACCTTGAAATTTATCGACGGCACTTCTTACAACCTTTACAACCAGGTGGCCAGCGAGGGGACTCAAAACCCCGAGACGCAAGCCTTTACCTATCAAGCCCAGTATTCGTTGCCGGCGGATGCTTTGAAAAAAATCCGCCGTACGGAACTTGACAAGATCCGCATATCCTGGAGCAGCGGGTATGAGGATTATGAAGTGCAATACGTCGTGTTGTTGTTGCAACAAGCAGAATGCCTATTCGGCAATTAAACTGAACATGGAAATCCGTCATAATTATTCACTGCTCGCGCTCAATACTTTTGGACTGGAGGCAAAGGCCCAACATTTTACACGTGCAAGCTCGGTCGAAGATGTCCGCCAAGCCATCCAATCGGGCATACGGCCCATGCTGGTGCTCGGCGGGGGTAGCAACCTGTTGTTCACCAGTGACCAGCCCGGGCTGGTGCTGCAAAACCAGATAGGCGGCATTCGGGTCGTGGAGGCGGTTCAGGGCAGGGCCTTGGTAGAAGTCGGTGGTGGCGTGGTATGGCACGACTTCGTGCTTTGGGCCATCGCACAAGACCTGGGCGGGGTGGAGAACCTCAGCCTAATTCCCGGCACCGTCGGGGCAGCGCCAGTGCAGAACATAGGAGCTTATGGCGTGGAACTAAAAGACGTTTTTGTATCCCTGCAGGCTGTTGACCTGGAAACGGGCGACTTGCACACCTTCAGCCATGAAGATTGCCGGTTTGGATACCGCGACAGCATTTTCAAACAAGAAGCAAAAGGAAAATACTGCATCACTTCGGTCCTGTTCGCCCTGAGCAAGGAAAACCACCGGCTCAATATTTCTTACGGCGACATCCGTAAAACGCTGGAAGAAAACGGCGTTTCAAACCCCGGTATTGCCGACATAAGCCGC
>CAYVPM010000292.1:0-5118 GCA_964453475.1 uncultured Saprospiraceae bacterium
GCTGATATTTTTCAATCCTTGCGCTCGTACAGACTGTGCTATTGGGGTGATTCGGTTGACTAAATCCACGCCCGCGCCAGTCAAAACAAGGTTGTAAGCCCGGCGGTCGCCCGCCATGTCTTCTCGGCGGACAAGCCCGGATTTTTCCAGGAAATCGAGCGTGCGGGTCACGGAAGCGGGATCTTTGAAGGTAAGTTCCGCCAATTCACGCTGGTTGATCACTTCCCGCTCGTCAATTCTCTTGAGCAATGTCCATTGTTCGGGCGAAATTTCAATACCTTCCGCTTTCAGGGCGACATTGGCGAAACGCTTGATCTGCCGTTCAGTGCGCTCGATGAGGTAAATGAAAACATCTTCTAAAGGTGTGTCTTTCATTGCAAATTAAATTATTGATACATCAACGTTTTAAAGTTTGCTTTTGTTGCGTTCGAGCGTTTCTTTTTTTTTAAAAAAATTTTCGTTGGCTTTTTCCAGACCAGTTTTCATACAGCAAAATATCGTTGGACGCTTCAAAAGCCTTAACCTCAAGCCAGTCCGCTAACTTTTTTTTGGCATATCGCCCAAAATTTAATGGTGAAAGAAGGCGCCAAGATAAGAGCGGACTGTACCTTTATTCGGATCAAAAGGCGGCTAGAGCGGAGCTATTGCCGTAGCCTTTGTTCAACAACTAGTTACTGTAAAATAACATTAATGACACAACTTCGCACTTTTCTATTCCTTTTATGCACCATTGCCCCCTTTACCCCTATTGCCGCCCAAACCAAAGAAAGTCCTGCTGAAAAGCAAACCCGTATGGCTTGGTGGAAAGATGCCAAATTTGGCCTCTTTATCCATTGGGGCATTTATTCCGTGGCTGCGGGTGAATACAATGGCCAAAAAAACTACGGCGAATGGCTTATGTACGAGGCCAAAATCCCCATACCCGAGTACGAAAAACTGGCGTCTCAGTTTAATCCCACCCAATTTGATGCCGCGGCTTGGGTATCTATGGCCAAGGGCGCAGGTATGAAATATATCGTTATTACCTCTAAGCACCACGATGGATTTGGTATTTTTGATTCCAAAATAAGCGATTACGATATCATGGACAAAACGCCATTCCACCGCGATCCGCTCCGCGAATTGGCCGATGAATGCCGAAAACAAGGTATAAAACTTTGTTTTTACCATTCTATCATGGATTGGCACCATCCCAATGCAACCAAAACAGACTTTGCGCGCTACCGCGACGAATACATGCTACCGCAACTCAAAGAATTACTGACCAATTACGGCGATATCGGCGTGCTGTGGTTCGATGGCGAATGGATCGAAGCGTGGACAGAGGAACAGGGCAAAGCGTTGTACAATTACGTCCGAAACCTGCAACCCAATATCATCATCAACAACCGCGTCGGTAAAGGCCGTAACGGAATGCAGGGGATGAGTAATTCGAAAACCGCAGCAGGTGATTTTGGCACACCCGAGCAAGAGGTTTTAGCAGAAAAAAGCACCATAGACTGGGAAAGTTGTATGACGATGAACGACCATTGGGGATATTGCCGCAATGATAAAAATTTTAAACCCACAGAAGACCTCATTTGGAACCTGATCGACATAACAGCAAAAGGGGGCAATTTCCTGCTCAATGTGGGCCCTACTGGAACAGGGCTTTTCCCGCAGGAATCCATCGATCGATTAAAAGAAATAGGCAATTGGGTCAAAGTAAACAATACCGCCATTTATGGTACGACACCTTGGCAACATTGGCAGGAAGGAGATGATATTCGCTACACTAAAGGTAAAAATGGGGATGTGTTTGCATTTGTAAGGCATTGCCCGAATACTTTGTTATTGAAAAAAATAGCCCCCAAGCCTAACAGTAAAATTTACCTGTTGGGGCATGAGCAGCCCATCCCTTGGCAACAAAGCAAAGAGGGCATAACGCTACAATTGGAAGCCAATTTGATTACAACCAATGCTGTCGTTTTACGTATAAATGGCCGACCAGCAATGGTGAGTGCGGTACCATTTTTTGGCGAAAAAGCAGCTAATGACCCTAAAAATATCGTATTTTCACAACAAACTGCAGTCGTTTTAACCGCCAAGAAAGGTGCTAAAATCTACTACACCACCGATGGCTCCTTGCCTACAACAGCCGCCACATTGTATGAAAAACCGTTTTCTGTGGCACAATCAACCATGGTTCGGGCTATGGCCAAAGAAAATGGAAAAATGAGTAGTGAATTTGTGCAAAAAGAGTACATAAAAGCACGTTGCGGCGTGGTCATACAAACCAATTATGCACCCAAGTACGCCGCACAAGGACCGCTCACCCTCGTGGATGGGAAACGCGGCAGTACCCATTTCAACGATGGGCAATGGCTTGGATTTGAAGGCAATCCTTGTGTAGCCACCTTGGATTTAGGCACTGCAGCACCAGTAGATTCCGTCCACATTTCTTTTTTGCGCGTACTGCCTTCTTGGATTTTTTTACCAGAAAAAATAAGCCTTTCTGCCTCTAATGATGGTCAAACGTTTTCCGATATCCACACCCAATCCATCCCAGCCGCCCAAGCCTCCGACGACAACCGTGTAGTGCATTTTAGCCTACCACTGCACGGCACATACCGATATATTAAGGTTGAAGCTGCTGGGCCTGGCATTTGTCCGTCGTGGCATGCGGGGGCAGGTGCAAAATCTTGGATATTTGTAGATGAAATAGAGGTAAGATGAGCCGTAAGTCTAAATTTCATGTTGAGAAACCTTCTTTTTGCCCTTGCAGTGATCTGTTTTTTGCAGAATCCGCAAGCCCAAATTCTTCTCCCTTATTTGGGAAAAAACGACCTCACCGGTTTTGCTGACACCGCTGGCCGCTTGGTCATCGCGCCGCAATTCACTGATGTCGAAGGCTATTTCAAGTCGCAAGACGCGGCAGTCCGGGCCAAAAAAGACGGTCAAATTGTCCTCGTTTTACGAAGCGGGGCGGTCATCGCCGACGCCGAAAACAAGGGCCGGGCCCAATTTGCGCTGAACGCCAGAAGCCTCGGTTCGGGGAGCGCATACGACACTTTGCGCGAACTCGCGGTTGTCGCGTTCAGAGAAAAACAGATTTTGGTCAACACCCGAACGGGCAAACAAGTCGAATTTCAGTTCGACCCTTCGAATGGCTTGCGTAGCTGGTTTCCGGTTGATGTGCAGCCCGTACCGAAAAATAACGGCTACGCGGGGTTGTTCTTGAAGGGCGTGATGCGCGTGGGGCGGCCAGGCGGGATGCTCAATTACCTCGATACCGCGCTCAATCTCGTGTTTCGGGATGACTTCCCGGCGGGGACTTTTATCCCCCCGAACACGTTTTTTGTGGCAAATACCGACCACAAAATTGCCATCGCCGACAGCACGGGGCGCATGCGTTCGCCGTTCAAATTTGATTTGCTCGTGCCGAGTGGACGGCCCGGCTTTTTTATTTCTGACCCACCGGTCTATGGTTTTTCACCGACGAAAAAAGGTCAAGTCGGGTTGATTGATGCCAATGGCAAGTACATTATCGAGCCAAAAATGGACGACATTCGTTCGGCCAGCGACCAGTTTTTGATTTTCAAAAAAGGGAACGGCGAGGGTGTGATGGATTTTTCAGGCAAGATTTTACTGCCACCAATCGCCGATGCATCGCTGAAATTCGCCGTCGGCGAACTGTTCATTTTGACCAAAAACAAACGGCAACAACTCATCAATTTGAAAGGCGAAAATCATGTCCCCGGCGATTTCGCACGGCTGACCTGGTTTGAAAAAAACAGGGCGTTTCCTGCGCATTTTCATTTTACCGGCGACCCGGTCAGCGGCGCTTTTGCCCCCGATGGAAAGCTGATTTTCCGCGATTCGTTCAACACGGTTGAGCGGGTGGATGGCAGCGAAAAGAGCCTTTTCAAGACCCATTTGCTGCAAAAAGGCGACAAAACGCTCGTCGGGCTGATGGATTTTGCAGGAAAAGAAGTCGTGCCGGGCCAGTTTGAATCCATTGAAATGCGCTGGGGAGCCGATATTCTTTTGGTCAAAAAAGGGGGGCTTTCGGGCTACAAAAATTACGACGGGCAGGATATTTTGCCCTGCCGTTTTGAGGAAGTTGATTTGCGGACATTCGTGGAAGGCGTGAGGCTTTTTGGCCGCGAAAAAGGGCAAAACCGTTGGCTGGCGTTCGACCTTTCCGGGAAGCGAGTGCCTGAAAATGATTGCCTCCACCCGACAGAAAAAGCCGAAACCCTCTTCTTCATCCCCAACCTGTGGAACAACCCGACGCGCATCGTTTTCCGCGACGGCAGCGAGGCTGCCATCCCGAAACGCTGGCCGCCCATGGGCAAGTTGCGCGCCTACAACAGCCCGGCGGGTATCTTCGTATTGAGCGAAGAACCGGGCGGCTGGGATCTTTATGACAAAAAAATGCAGCCGCTCTTGCCGCCCGGTTTTGTGATGCCGCGCCGCGAATTGAACGGGCAAACCATCGGAATCACCGGCCTTCTGCCTGTCTGGCAACAAAACCTGAAAGCAATAGCAATCTTGGCGCCGCCGGTTGAAGAAACTACGACACGGCCACAACCTGCTGTCCAGGAGATGGAACCGTCCGGCGAAGTGCCGCCGCCAACGCTCGATGTGCAAATCGTTGAGGAGCCGCCGCAGCTTGAAATGGCCCCTGAAACCATCGAGGGCGATTTTTTCATTGGCGGTGGTGTGCTGAACGGACGCGGCGAATGGGTGATAAAACCGACCGAAAACGCGCTTTTTTTGCCCATTTCATGGAACTTGGTGCTCGAATATGCCCTGATTGGAACGGAAGCCAAACGCTTGAATCCGCGCCGGATGCACCGCGTGAACCACCCGAAGCCAGCCGTTTTTGAGGTGAGCGGGGCAGATTTTTACGGGGAAATCGAACGGGGAAATCTCAGGGTCTATCAAAGCGTGGACAACCCCGATCGACCGAATTACAAACACACCTTCCAGACCTGGTTTTCAACTACGGGTGAGCAACTCGCGCCGTTCAAGTTCAGCGCAGGGCCTTCGTTTTTGAAAAATCGGAATGCCGTCCGCGCCGTCGAAAACGGCAAGCCCGTCTGGCTCATCGTGGACGAAAAATGCCGAACCATC
>CAYVPM010000293.1:0-5105 GCA_964453475.1 uncultured Saprospiraceae bacterium
TTTTTCGCCTACCGATTCCAATATCGTGTACCTCTGTGGCGTAGTGGTGAGCCGATCCCTCGACCAGGGGGCCACCTGGGCGCCAATCACGCATTGGTACAACAACGGCATAAACAGCGAAGTACACGCCGACGCGCACGACCTGGTGCACAGCCCCCACAACCCGGGCGAGATATGGTACTGCAACGACGGCGGCATTTACCGCTACGACGAAGCATCCGAAACCTGGGTCGATTTTTCCGACGGGCTCGCCATTGCCCAGTTCTATCGCATCGACGTTTCCCAGCAGGGCCAATTGAAAATAGCCGCCGGGTCGCAAGACAACGGCGGTTGGTTGCGCAGTCAATTCGGCGGCTGGCGGCATACCAATGGTGGCGACGCCATGTGCCAAATCATCGACCCCGCCAACAACCTCATTATGTACACGGAGTACTACGGCGGCAACGATATTTACCGCACCACCAATGATTATTTCAGCTCCGAAAACATCGCCGACAATATCCCCGGCAACCCCTCCGGCGATTGGGTCACGCCTTTTATCCTGAATCCACAGAATGGGAAGACATTCGTCGTGGGCTTGCAGGATGTGTACCGCTCTTTCGACCGTGGCGACAATTTTCACAAAATCAGCGAAAACCTCACGGGCAATGTCGACAGAAAAATCCGGGACATCGCCATGTCGCCCAGCGATACGAATTTTATCGTAGCCACCTGGTCGAACAGGCTGTACCGGACGCTCAACGGCGGCCAAACCTGGACGCCACACACAGTTTCCAGCAATGAAGATATTACCCGCGTAGCCTTGCACCCCGGCAACACACAACTGCTCTGGGCCTGCAAAAGCGGGTATGCCGCCGGGAAAAAGGTATTCGCCAGCACCAACGGCGGCTCAACCTGGCTGAACCGATCGGGCAACCTGCCCAACGTTCCCGTCAATTGCATCATTTTTGATGCCCAAACCAACTACCTCCTCGTCGGCACCGATATCGGGGTATACTACTCCGATGCAAATACCATCAACTGGAAACCTTATGGTATGGGCATGCCCGCCGTTTATGTTTTGGATTTAAAAATCCAGCAATCAACCCGGCGTTTGTACGCAGGCACGCATGGTCGCGGGGTTTATTCCGTATCCCTGGAAACGCTGGTAGGCACCCAAGGCGCAGAAAATGAACTTTTGTCCAATACGCTCGTTTACCCTAACCCGGTTCGGACGCAGCTGTTTTTCAAATCCGGTTCCAGTGAAATTTTCAAGGGAAACATCCTGCTTTACGATGCAACAGGCCGTGTGGTATTGTCAAAATCCTGCAACGCAATGCCCATTGGCGATCTGATGCTGGACCTTGCTGCCATTCCTTCCGGTTTGTATTTTTTGGAGGCAAAAGACCAGGCGGGTAAGGTGGTGTTGCATGAAAAGGTGTCGAAACTGTAACCTTACCTATTGATGTGCCGATGAAAAACTGGCCAGGAGGCTGCCTTCAAATCACTTTTTGCGGCGCAACAAATCAGTTAAAAGCCTGACCGAGGCAGGCCATTATCACTTAAAAAAATGCTTTGGAAACACCCGGCCACGATCGAAGGCCTCAACAACATGAACGAGAACACAATGGGCAGCGCCCTGGGCATCGAGTTCACAGAAATCGGCGATGATTATTTGGTGGCTACCATGCCCGTCAATGCCAAAACCGTACAGCCCTTCCGCATCCTGCACGGTGGCGCCAGTGTCGTGCTGGCAGAGACGTTGGGCAGTGTTGCCAGCACCCTTTGCCTCGATGATTGGGCCAGCAAAACAGCCGTCGGCCTGGAAATCAACGCCAACCATTTGAAAAGCGTAAAAGAAGGCGGCATGGTGACAGGCACGGTGCGGCCCATCCGGGTCGGGAGCCAAATTCATGTTTGGCAGATCGAAATTCGCGATGAAAAGGGCGATTTGTCGTGTGTTAGCCGACTAAGCGTCGCTATCGTCGCCCGGCGACAAACGCCATGATGTGCCAGTATCTACTTTTGTGCCCGCTTTCGAAAAGAGGCCATTTCAATTTCAACTTAACATTTTAGATGAAAAATCTTGTCAAACTTTTGTTGTGTGTGGGGCTTGCCTTCGCGCAGATACCCTGTTTTTCCCAAAACTACAACCTTCAACACCGAGCTTCCCTGACATTCCCCGGCCAAACGCTCGCCAATATTTGCGGTTATACCCAAAATGGCAAAGAATACGCGCTGCTGGGCGGCTCACAAGGTTTAATCATTGTGGATGTGACGAACCCCGCTTCACCGCAGGAGATCGTACAAATTCCAGGCCCCAACAACCTTTGGAAAGAAATTAAAGTGTACGGACATTACGCTTACGTGACTTCCGAAGGCGGCCAAGGGCTGCAAATTGTGGACATGAGCGCATTGCCAAGCCCTAACCTCAACAGCCATTTTTATACGGGCGACGGCGCCATTGCCGGGCAGCTGAACCGCATACACGCCCTGCACATCGACGTGAAGAAAGGTTTTTGCTACCTGTTCGGCGGCGGCCAGGCAGTGATCAGCGGCGCAACGGTGCTCGACCTGAAAAACGACCCCTACAACCCTGTCTACGTGGGCAAATTCGACCAGCTTGGCTACATCCACGATGGCTTTGCCGAAAATGACACCCTGTATGCGGCGCACATCAACGCCGGCATCATGTCCATTGTCGACATGTCGGACAAAAGCAACCCCGTGGTGCTGGGCACCGTAGAGACACCAGGCAAATTTACCCACAATACCTGGCTGCTCGACGACCACAAACACATCCTCACCACCGACGAAAAGTTTCCCTCTTTTGTAACGGCATACGACGTGAGCAACCCCGAAGACATCCGCGAACTCGACCGCATCTCTACCACCCGTACCGGTACTAACTCCATTGGCCACAATACCCACGTGCTGAACGACTGGGCCATCACCTCCTGGTACACCGATGGCATAACGATCGTAGATGCGCACCGCCCTGAAAACCTGGTAGAAGTGGCGCGTTACGACACCTGGGCAGCACCGGTGAACCTTCAAGATCCTTTCGACGGATGCTGGGGTGTTTACCCCTTTTTCCCCTCCGGCAACATCGTAACTTCCGATATCGAGCCCGGAGTATTGAACGTGTTCACCCCTACCTACGTCAGGGCCTGCTATTTGGAAGGAAAAGTGCTCAATGGTTGTGATGGCAACCCGCTTTTTGGCGCAAGCATAGAAGTAAATACGCCTGAGGCAAGGGTCAATATGGCCACAGCCTTGAATGGCACCTACAAAACAGGGCAGGTCACACCCGGCAATTATTCCGTTACCATCAGCAAGCCGGGCTTCGCCAGCCAAACCATCCCGTTCACCTTTGCGCCTGGGCAGGTTGCGGAAGTAAACGTAACATTGGTCCCGACAAACGTCACCACTGTGAGCGGAACCGTGACCGACGCCGCCACAGGGCTGCCCATCAACAATGGCCAGGTGACATTATTCTCCGCCACACAGAGCTTTGAAACTACTACCAACAGCAATGGCCAATTCAGCAGGGCCTGTATCGCTGCCGATAATTACCAATTGGCTGTCGGCGCCTGGGGCTACCTGGTCAAAACAGTCACCGTCAATGGCGCAGGCGCCCAGAACATAAGCCTTACCCCGGCATATTATGATGACTTTCAACTTGATTTGGGTTGGGAAACAGCTGCCACAGCTACTTCAGGCGACTGGGAATTGGGCGAGCCTGTTGGCACCTTTAACAACACCAACCAGACGATAAACCCCGACTTCGATGCCAGCCAGGACAACAACGACCAGTGTTATGTCACTGGAAACGGTGGCGGAAGCCAGTCAGGGGATGATGTTGATGGAGGCGCTGTCACCCTCACCAGCCCAGCCATGAAACTGGCAGGAAACAACAGTGCCGTGCTGTCGTTCTTTTATTGGTTCTACAACGGTGGCGGTGCGCCTGGCTCGACACCCAACGACAACCTGCAAGTAAATGTATTGATTGGCGGGCAGCCTGTGCCCATTTTTACAGAAACCGTTTCTGCCAACCAGTGGCGCTATTCAGGCGATATCCAACTGCCAGCGGCCGCACTTGCCAGCAACGATGTCAGGGTAGAATTCATCGCTGCCGACAACACGCCCGGCCACCTGGTTGAGGCCGCAGTCGATATATTCAACGTCGTGCTGGGCGGTAGCGTCGGCACCTTTAGCCCCGACAAAACAGCAAGGATCGTAGCAGCACCCAACCCTTCCAACAGCAGCTTCCAGATAGACTACACCTGGGAAAATGCGGCCGCATTACCCGTGTTTGAAGTGCGCAACATGCTGGGACAGATCGTTTTTGCGCAAAACCTGGATGCCAAAACAGGTATTGTTTCTTGCGGGAACAATTGGACGCCAGGGCTGTACTTCGCAACCTTGCGCAGCGGGGGGGCACAAGCGGTTCCGGTAAAACTGGTAAAGCAGTAAAGAAAGCTTTTCGTTTAAGCACCATCTGATAGCCTTGCCCTTGTTTTGATACAGGGGCAAGGTTTTTTTTTGGGCTTAGGGGCATCGGGTGAAGTGCTGCAGCGGAAACTTATACCTGATGGCGTGCATGATGCAACTTCGCAATGAATTCCAGGACTTTTACCTTGGTGTGCTGCCGTGGGTTTATCAACGACCAGGCAATTGAACCCTTCAAGCATTAATTCAAAAAGCATCTTATGAGACTCCAGTATTTTTCCATTCTAATTGCTTTGCTTTCAATGCTTTCCGCTTGCAGAAGCAAGGCCCAGACAGAAGGCAGTCAGCCCGGTCAATATGCCAAAGAAAAAATTGTCGTGGGCGGGAATTTTGAAAACAGGGAGTTCACATACTACGGCATTTCAAAAAATATCAGCGCCGTGGATACCAGTCCGGGTTGGAACCTGCAAGGCAGCAAGCTGCTCCTCACAGGCGCCGTCTTTGCCGCCGATGCCAAAACGCCAGCGCCCGGCGTGCTTGTTTATTACTACCATACCAATACAGCCGGTCGCTACCAACACCAGCCCGCTGAAGCCAGAAGTATGCCGCCCAACGAAACGGGGCAAACGCATGGATACATTCGGGGCTGGGTAAAAACGGACAGTGCCGGCAGG
>CAYVPM010000294.1:0-5093 GCA_964453475.1 uncultured Saprospiraceae bacterium
GGGAACGGGTAGCCCGGCAACCAGGTACTCATCAAGCGGATACCGTCGGCGGCGATTTTGGCCACTTCCGGGTAATCGGTTGAACTGGTCTTGTAGGCGGCACTGACGAAAGTGCGGCGTTTGGTGTTGTCATCCACTTGTACGGAGGTGGCGTCCCAGTTGTAGTGGTCGCTGGCCGCAAAGGCGAAATCGGGCACGTCGCTGGCCTTGAAATGAAAGGTGTTTGGTTCATTTTTCTTGTAAATGCCTCCACGCTGCAATTCTTTTTCCGAAAAAACTGAAATGACATCGGAACTGTTGTGGGCTTTTTCCCAACGGCTGAGGTATTCAGCGTTGAGCATATCTCTTGCATTTTGCCATTCACCGGTGGCCCAAACCTGGAAGCCTGCGGGCATGGAAATCTTCACATCGTAATCGGCAAACTCGTGGTAAAACTCCTGCATCCCGCTGTAGGGTACGGAGGCCCATCCGTTGAGGTCGTCGTGCACGGCGATTTGCGGATACCAATACGGCACGAAGAAGGTCGTGCTGTCGCATACGCACTCCCGGGCCGAACCTTGGGCAAGGGGCAAGGTGTACGACCATATTATTTGCACTGTGACCGTCGATTTGGGGCTAATGGGCGCTGCGCGCATGGAAATATCGAGGAAGGTGGCAAAGCGGCGCTGTTGCTTTTGAGGTACGGCTTCACCGTTGACCGTAATCAACTCGATCAGCGTGCCTGCATCTTCAACGTCGCCCGGGTCGACGTCAAAAGCGCGGGCAGCGCCTTTGCGGTAGCGGTCGTGCTGCAGTTTGATGCGCAGGTTTTTGAGCGAATCGGGACTGTTGTTGGTATAGGTAATGGTCTCCTCCCCGCGTAGCACCCGCGTTTTGGGGTCGAGGCTGGCGTTGATGGTGTAAGCAGCGCGGTTTTGCCAGTAATTTGGCCCCGGTTTGCCATCCCAGCTGCGGGTGCCGTTTTCGTAAGGCTTATTGTAATTGCGCGGGACAAACAGGGTAGTTTGAGCCGCTAAGGGGGAAATAAAAAGGAGCAGCAGGAAAAAGAGAGTGTATTTGCGGAACATTTTGGCTATTGTTTCATGAATAAGTAGGGCGAAGGAATAAATTTTTTGGGAGTATTCAGGTTGAATGGCGGTTCCAGTGTGTTAAAATGCAGCGAATCAAGCATTAATTTATTTTTAAAAAACTTGTTTTTTTGCGCGTAATTAAAATGTTTTAACAAAAAAACTACCAAATTATATTTGGAAATAAGATCGAAATAAAAAGTGTCCTGAACGTGACAAAAATAAAACCAGGGGTAGATTTTGAAAAAAATACTTTTGCCCTGCGAAAATTCTCTAACTCTAGCGTTTCTTCGCATATTCCTAATCAACATTCATCAATTTTGCCCGCCGAAATTTTCCACCATAACACTTAATGAAACTTGTATAAATGGCTCTGACCGCCGGTCAAAGTATACTATGATTCGCCTGATTTTTTGTGATTTACACTGATTGCTTCAACTGATTTTGACTTGATTACAAACATCGGAGTGCACAAAACCTGGCGGCGTACGGTATAGTATCCGATTTTCAAACCAAATTTTTTCATCATTTTTTAACAAACATCTTAATCATGCGTAATTTTTTCCTCTCAATTTTTGCGCTAATGCTTTTCAGCAGCGCAGTTTCAGCCCAAAGAACCTGTGCGGCTGAAGATGTATTGGCGCAGCAACTCCTCGAAAACCCGGCCATGGTGCAGGAAATGGAGAACATCCGCCGCCACACTGAACAGTTCATCCAACAGGGCGGCGCTTCAGACCGCGCTGTGGTGACCATCCCGGTCGTTGTGCACGTGGTATATTACAATGCCACACAAAACATCAGCGATGCACAGATCGCAACACAGATTCAGGTGTTAAATGATGACTTCCGCCGCCTCAACTCCGACGCCAGCAACACGCCCGCTGTTTGGCAGGGCATTGCAGCCGACTGCGAAGTTCAGTTTTGCATGGCGCAACAAGATCCGAACGGAAATGCCACCAATGGCATCGTGCGCAAGTCAACGACCGTCAACGGGTTCAGCACCAACAACAACGTGAAGTTTAACTCCACCGGCGGCTCTGATATCTGGGACCGCAACAAATACCTGAATATTTGGGTCTGCAACCTTTCCGGTGGCCTCCTCGGCTATGCGCAGTTCCCTGGCGGCGGCGCTACTACCGACGGGGTAGTTTGTGATTACGCCTACTTCGGCACCATCGGCACCGCCACATTCCCCTTCAACCTGGGCCGCACCGCTACCCACGAAGTGGGCCACTGGCTCAACTGCTACCACATCTGGGGCGATGACGGCACTTCATGCACCGGTACCGACCAAGCCGCTGACACGCCAAACCAGGCTGACGAGAACTATGCCTGCCCTACATTCCCCACCATAAGCTGCAGCAACGGCCCCAACGGCGATATGTTCATGAACTATATGGACTACACCGATGATGCTTGTATGAACCTGTTCACAAATGGCCAAAAAGCGCGGATGCAAGCCCTCTTCGCATCGGGCGGCTTCCGCCAATCGCTGACAACCTCTATTGGTTGCGACGCGCCGGGTGGTGGCGGCAGTTGTGGCACTCCTGCCGGTTTGAACGCAACCAACATCACCCAGACAACAGTGACGCTCAACTGGGGCGCAGTATCGGGTGCAACCTCCTACAATCTGCAGTTGAAAGTATCTACTTCCGGCACCTGGCAGACGTTCACCGGGCTAACCGGCACCTCGCAAGGATTCACGGGCCTTACGGCTGCCACCACCTATAATTATCAGGTGCAGGCAGTTTGTGGCGGCACAACAGGAACCTATTCCTCGGCTGCTTCTTTCACAACCTTGGGCGGCAGCTGCGCCGATGCTTACGAGACAAACAATACCCGTACCACAGCAAAAGTGATTCCTGTAAACACCACATTTACGGCACAAATCGCGACGACAACCGACAAAGACTGGTACCGGTTCTCCAATACGACTGCTACCAAGAATATTAAAATTGACCTGACCACCCTGCCATTCGACTATGATTTGAAACTCTATCGCAGCAGCACCAATTTGGCGACATCGCAAAATTCAGGCACGGCTGACGAGCAAATCATCTACAACACCACTACTGTATCTACCAGCTACTACGCTTATGTGTATGGCTACAACGGCGCTTACAGCAGCACAAGCTGCTACACCCTGCGTGTAAGCCTGAGCACTGCCAACTGGCGTACCGACGGCAGCACCGACGGCATCACAGAGGAAATTGAAATCCCGGTTATTTTTGAAGATGCCGGCTTCGGCATGTTCCCGAATCCTGCGGCCAACCAGCTTACCGTTGAAGTACCCATGGAAGCAGATGGCGATGTTGCAGTGTCTATCTTCGACCCAGCGGGCAAAGTAGCGCTTCAGCAGCACAGCACCATGGGCAAAGGCAACAACCAGATGACTTTCGACCTGAACAAATTGCCCAACGGCGTGTACTTCGTACAGGTGCGCAATGGGGAAATTGCGAAGACGCGGAAACTGGTGATCCAGAAGTAGTGATTGGTGATTGGTTGATCCGTGATTGGTGCTCAGCCGCCCGGAATTTTGGGTGATTGGTTTATCAGCACTTGAGCGGCAACTTTTGTTATACCTGACCGGCTGTGGGCACATTGTCCACAGCCGGTTTTTCATTGGGCGCCGCCCAATGTTATTGATATTGCCCCATCAGGGCAACTCGTGGTTTGGCACCCATTTTCCTTGGAGGCCTACAAGATACGGTTGGACGGCTTCAGCGTTGCAGAATGATTCTCCGCTCAACAAGGGACAAGTCGATGTAGAACGGAACCCTTAGGCGGCATAAAAAGGCAAATTCAAGTACTGGAAAAAGGGTCGAGCCCATTGCTTCACGACTGAACCTCTCGCCAAAAACGCCGGAGTTGTGGGCAATTTTAACGACACCCTACAAACAGACACTTCCGACTGAGATTTTAAGCACCCTAAAAAAATTTGAGAAAAAATTTGAGAAACCGAAGGGTTGCGCATATATTTGCAACTGATTGGTTTCATTAATTAAAAAGACAGATGCGCAGAGATATTTTTCAAGCAATTGCTGACCCAACAAGACGCGCCATCATCGCCTTAATTGCGCTACAAGCAATGACACCTAACGCCATTGCCGACAACTTCAACACGACACGGCAAGCTGTTTCTAAACACTTGCGTATTTTAACAGAATGTGCGCTTGTAAAACAAGAGCAAAAAGGGCGAGAAATTTACTATTCACTTGAAATTGACAAAATGAAAGAAATTGATAAATGGCTGGAACAATACCGAAAAATTTGGGAAAGTCGATTTAATCAATTAGACAACCTATTATCAACATTCAAAAAAAATAAAAAATGAACAACTTACAATTTGACTTTAAGGTTGACAAGTCAGCCAAAACGGTATTCGTAGAAAGAGCATTCAATGCAGAACTTTCACTTGTATGGGACGCATTTACAAAACAAGAAATTCTTGACCAATGGTGGGCTCCTAAGCCTTTCGAATCAAAAACGAAAGTAATGGAATTCAAGGTTGGCGGGCGTAGGTTTTATGCAATGGTTAGCCCTGAAGGGCAAGAGATGTGGCAACTTCAACAATATACTTCTATCACGCCAAAAACCAATTTCAAATTTTTGAGCGTGTTTGCAGACAAAGATGAAAACCCTCACTTGCCAGGTTCAAATTGGGATTTGAATTTTAGAGAAGAAAATGATATAACGAAAGTAAGTATTTCTATTTACAATGACTCTGTTGAAAGAATGGAAAAAATGATAGAAATGGGCTTCAAAGAAGGCTTTACTATGACATTAAATGCATTAGAAAGTTTATTATCTACTTTAATTAAATAACGCAATGAAATAGTATAATCCGCAGGGCGGCAGGGAAACAACCGCATGATGCGCATATTTTTACCCGCCATAGTTTCAACGACGGCAGGCCAAACGTCACATTCCGCACTCGATCACCGCGGCACCTCTATCTTCTTTACAATATCATCCAGCACCTCCCGCGTGGTATAGCCCTCCATCTCGCGTTCGGGCGTGAGTATC
>CAYVPM010000295.1:0-5092 GCA_964453475.1 uncultured Saprospiraceae bacterium
TTGCCTGCGCTGTTACAAACAATCATGCCTTTGCTGGCGGCAATGGCTGCGCCCCTGGAGCCGATCGTGCTGCGTCCATTGAGCGTGGCGTATTGATGGCTCAAAGTAGTATCGTTAAAACTGGTGTAGCCCAAAGAGGCGTTGATGATGTCCACGCCAATACTGTCGGCCCATTCTGCCCCAGCGATCCAATTGGCTTCCTCCACCGGGAATTCCCCGCCGGTATCTTCGGTTTTTAACAGAAAATAGGTCGCGTCCGCTGCGCCACCGACGAAGTACCCGGGCAAGTTGGCGGCCATGACCGACAAAACTGAAGTGCCGTGCCCGGCAGCTTCAAAAATCCCCGCATCGCGCTCTACAAAATCCCAGCCGGGATGTAAGCGGCCCTGTAAGCCCACACTGTCGAAAAAAGGCATGGTGTCGGCATTGCTGAAGCCGCCGTCCATCACAGCCACCCAAATGCCCCGCCCCCGGTGCCCGGCTGCGTACAGCGGCAGGAGGTTGAGCATGCTGTTCTGCAAGGTGGTGTAGCCTATTGGATTTTGCCTGCCGCCGGGTTTGGGATAATCAGGTTCAGGTTTGCGTTTTTTTGCTGGGCGGTTGGGTGGGTTTCGGAATTTCAGGTGCGGGCCGATGTATTCGAAGCGTTTGACAAAAGGCAGGTCTTTTACCTTTTTAATCGCGGAAGAATCGGCAATCAAGGTCACGGCGTTGAGCCAGCGGGATACGTTATGTATTTGCAAGCCATTGTTTTTCAGGGCGGTAAGGTATGCTGGCGACACCGGCAGGTCATTCTCAACGACCGGGATGTTGGCGCGCTCACGGCGTTCCAGGGCGCGTTGGGAAAGGAATTCGCCGGGACGGCAAATACAGTAGGGGCTATTGTCCTTGTCGGTCAGTTCCACCCAGTATTTGTTGAGCCGTTGAGCGGTACAAAGGACAGGCAATAATAGAAAAGCAAAAAAAAGGCGCGATTGCATTGAATTGATTTTGTGGCAAAGAAACAAGATTTGGAAGGCAGGGAAGCCTTATCTTTACTACCTAATTTAGAAAAACCAACTATCCGCATACTTTGTACCGACTTCGAAATGGCATTTTCCTTTTCCATACTAACCCAGAAGCAGGAAATGATGCCCCTTTCCCCGCTTCTGCAGCAACTCAACCCCATTTCAACGCCTGAATACCTCGACGCCGTGCTCGACGACATGATCGCACACGGATACCGTATGGTGACCATTAACGAAGGCGGCGAATGCCTGGGCATTTCCGGTATTTGGGTCACGACAAAACTTTACAGCGGTAAGTACCTGGAAATGGACAACGTGGTGGTCGCCCAGGAACACCGCTCGCGGGGCATCGGCAAATTGCTGACCGATTACGTGACCGAATTGGCACGTCAGGAAGGCTGTACCACCCTTATGCTCGATGCATACCTCGAAAATGAAAAGGCCCATATTTTCTACGAAAGAGAAGGTTTTGTGAAAAAAGGTTATCATTTTTTGAAGAAAATCTGAAGAATTTGTGCCCCTTTCCAGACGATCGTGCGCACGAGCCTTTCGCAGAAAATTTTTATGAAAAAAAGTGCTGTTTCAGGCCAGAAACTTTCCGGTTTCATTGGCGCCGAACAAGGTATTTTGTATCTTCGCGCACTATTTTAAGGCGGTACTATTTCTCACAAAACAATGTTCACCCCCACCGCCCCCGCATTAGACGTATATGCAAGATTCGAGGATTATTTCCATTAATGTTGAAGATGAATTGAAAGTAGCGTACATCGATTACTCCATGTCGGTAATCGTGAGTCGCGCTTTGCCTGATGTCCGTGATGGCCTCAAGCCCGTCCACCGTCGCGTCCTTTACGGAATGCTCGATTTGGGACTTTCCTACAACAAACCCTACAAAAAATCGGCCCGTATCGTGGGTGAGGTACTGGGAAAGTACCACCCGCACGGCGACAGTTCTGTGTATGACACCATGGTGCGTATGGCACAGGAATGGAGCCTCCGCTATCCCCTGGTAGATGGCCAGGGTAACTTTGGCTCCATGGACGGTGACAGTCCGGCTGCCATGCGTTACACAGAAGCCAGGTTGCGCCGCATTTCTGATGAAATTGTGAGTGATTTGGACAAAGAAACGGTCGATTTTCAACTCAACTTTGACGATTCGCTGGAGGAACCCAGCGTAATGCCCTCCAAACTGCCCAACCTGCTGGTGAACGGCGCCTCCGGCATTGCCGTGGGCATGGCGACCAACATGATGCCCCACAACCTCACCGAGGTTTGTGATGCCATCATCGCCGCTGTCGACAACCCGGATATGACCGTAGACGAAATGATCGAGTTCGTGAAAGCGCCGGATTTTCCCACCGGCGGCATAATTTTTGGTCTGAGCGGGGTACACGAGGGTTTGCGCACAGGCCGCGGCCGCTGCATCGTGCGTGCCAAAACAGAAATCGAAACCGAAGACAATGGCCGGGAGGCCATCATTGTCACGGAAATACCCTATCAGGTGAACAAGGCGATGCTTATCTCCAAAATCGCCGAACTGGTGAATGAGAAAAGGGTTTTGGGTATAAGCGACGTGCGCGACGAATCGAACCGCGAAGGCGTGCGTGTCGTGATAGAAATAAAGCGCGACGCCGCTGCAAATGTCATTTTGAGCCAACTATTCAAGCTCACACCCCTGCAAACCAGCTACGGCATCAACAACATCGCCCTGGTGAACGGCCGCCCTAGAACCTTGAACCTCAAGGACTTGATTGACGAGTTCATCAAATTCCGACTGGATGTCATCGTGCGCCGCACCAAGTACGAACTGCGCAAGGCAGAGGAGCGCGCTCACATCCTGGAAGGCTTGCTTATCGCCCTGGACCACCTGGACGAGGTCATCAAGCTCATCCGGGCATCAAAAGACGCGGAAGAGGCGCGGGAAGGGCTGATGTCCAAATTCGGCCTCTCCGAAATCCAGGCAAAGGCCATCCTCGCCATGCGCCTCCAACAGCTTACCGGCCTCGAGCGCGACAAAGTGCGGGCAGAGTACGATGAGCTGATGAAAAAAATTGCAGAATTAAAGGCCATCCTGGCCGACGAAGGCTTGCAACGCGGTATCGTAAAAGCAGAAACGACTGAGATCAAGGAACGTTTTGGCGATGAGCGCCGTACGGCCATCGACCTCAGCGATGCTGATATCAGCATCGAGGACCTGATCGAAGACGAGGAGGTGGTCATCACCATCAGCCACGCAGGTTATATCAAGCGCACTTCCATCACCGAATACCGCGCACAAGGCCGCGGCGGGCGTGGAGCACAAGGCGTGCGCACGCGCGATGAGGATTTTGTAGAGCACATGTTCACCGCCACCAACCACGAAAACATCCTGCTCTTCACCGAAAGCGGGCGCTGTTTCTGGCTAAAGGTGTATGAAGTGCCGGAAGGCGCCAAAAACACGGCCGGCAGGGTAATCCAAAACCTGCTCAATATCCCCAAAGAGGACAAGGTGCGCGCCTATATCATTGTCCGCAAACTCAACGACGAGGAATTCGTCAACAATCACTACATCATTTTTTGCACCAAACGCGGACAGATCAAGAAAACCCTTTTGGCCGACTATTCGCGTCCACGCCAGGGCGGCATCAACGCCATCGGCATCAACGAAGGCGATGCATTGATCGAGGCCAAGTTGACCAACGGCAAAAACGAGATCATCCTGGCTATTCAAAGCGGCAAGGCCATCCGTTTCAACGAAGAAGACGTGCGCGCCATGGGCCGCACTGCTGCCGGCGTTCGCGGTATTCGTGTAGATGAAAAGAAAGGCGATACCGTGGTCGGAATGGTTTGTGTAGACCCATCGGACACAGAAACAAGCATTTTGGTCGTTTCCGAAAAAGGCATGGGCAAACGCTCGGCTTTGGAAGACTACCGTGTTCAAAGCCGAGGTGGCAAAGGCGTGAAAACCCTGAATGTTACCTCCAAAACGGGACACTTGGTCGCCATCAAATCTGTGACAGACAACAATGACTTGATGATTACAACGGTCAATGGCATCACCATCCGCACCGCTGCTGACGATCTGCGGGTAATGGGCCGCGCCACACAAGGCGTGAAATTAATCCGACTGGAAAACTCTGACAATATCGCCGATGTAACTGTGGTCGACAAGGCTGAAGAGGAAGATATCGTTGCCGGTTTGGAGGAGTCAACAGGTGAAGCGGTTGATGCAGCACCAGAGGAGCCGACAGAAGAATAGGCCAGCTTGGGATTGTTTTTGAATAAAAATTTTGTTGACAACCAATCAGTTAGAAAGATTGTTAACAGTTTCTCCCCTTCTTTAACACCCCATTATTAACCGTTTTGGGCGTTTTAGCGTCCTAATACATCAAATGGTGAATTTTACGCGGTGATTCGCTGAAGTTGCCAGCTCAATATCCAAGGGTGGCAGCGGTGCGGATTATCACATCATAAAATTAGCCAATTATCAAATCAAAAAAATGTGAATTCAATGAAAAAAGTCCTTTTTTCCCTATTTGCTCTTCTTTTTGCTGCAAGTATCTCGACGGCACAGGAAGAAGGTAAAAAACTTGCAAAAAAAGCAGGCAAAGCCCTTACCAGTTACAATATCGACCCATCTGGCAATTCGGCAAAATTAGCCGAAGCCAAGGAAACGATAGAAGAGGCCCTTAAACTCCCCGATGGCCAGACTTTGGCTTCAGCATGGCTCACTAAAGGCGACATTTACAATACGATGCTGCAAAAAGACCTGGCCCGAAAGCAGTTCGACCCAAAGGCGCCATTCACTGGCGACAATGACGCGCTTGTCGCTTTTGATGCTTATAAAAAGGTTGTTGAACTGTCAACCGTCAAGTACGAAAAAAGTGATGCAGTAAAAGGCATTGGAGAAGTGCAAGCCAGCTTGATCAACATTGGCGTCGCAAAATACGAGGCAAAAGAATTCGAAAAAGCATTCTTTTCTTTCCGGGCCTCCGTAGAGGCTCACGAAATTTTGACGGAAAACAATAAAAAGAGCTTTCTGGACGACCCCAAGCAATTGGACGACCAAACCTATTTTACCGGCTTGATCGCATCGCTGGCCAACC
>CAYVPM010000296.1:0-5075 GCA_964453475.1 uncultured Saprospiraceae bacterium
GGCGATGTGGATACCCTTATCTTGCACCCGGCATCTTCCTCCCACTTGGCATTATCGAAGGAGCTTCGTCTGCAAAATGGTATAACGGATGGCTTGATCCGGGTATCTGTGGGCATAGAAAACGCCGCAGATATAATTGAAGATTTGAAACAAGCCATTGAGTAATGCCTTGATTTTCAATAGAAAATAATGTTTTTATGAAAACGCTGCTATTTTTCCTGGCATCCATAAGCATGATGGCAACCACCAAGTGCCATAACAAACCTAATGCCCTGCCAAATGACCCATCTCCACTGGTGCAACTTCAAATGCACGGATGCCGAGGCTATTGCCCTACCTATAAAATACTTTTCAGAAACGATGGCATGCTTGAATATGAAGGCATCCGCAACATGGTAAAACAAGGGAAGGACACCGTTCAGTTGAATGGTACTGAACTGAAGCAATTGCGGGAGGCCCTTGCGTCCCTTAACCTCTGGCAATACCCCGAGCGCATTGAAAGCCAGGTAGCTGATGCAAGCAATGCTACCATCACAGTTTTCGGCAATGAAAAGGAACATTCAGTGCATGGATCAATCGATCGGCCGAAGCCAATTTTAGAATTTGAAAACCTGCTCGAAGACCTTGCAGAAGCACATGGCTTGAAAGTAAAGGAGGGCGTCAACCCATACACAGCCCCGGCAAACCAACAAGAGATTCTGGTAAAATTCAAGCCCGAAATAAACCCTGGGAACTTTCTCATGCAGTTTGAAGACATAAGGCTGCGCATCGTACGCCGGGTATCTGCGGAAAACCTGTGGATCATCGGCTATAATCCCGATCAGATTACCCAAAAACAATTGATTGACTTGCTGAAAGGTATGGAAGGCGTACTTGAGGCAAAAGCGAACAATTAATTCCCGCCTACTTTGAAAGAGTTATTCCTAAAATTTGTCAAATTTGGCATCGTTGGCGCTTCCGGTGTCGTGGTCGACTTCGGTATCACCTGGTTGTTGAAAGAAAAACTGCGGCTCAACCAATACCTGGCCAATAGTACCGGGTTTATGTGCGCCGTGCTCAGCAATTATTTCCTGAACCGAATCTGGACTTTCCACAGCCAGGACAGTGCGGTAGGCCTGCAGTTTGCGAAGTTTTTTGTGGTCGCGCTCGTTGGCCTGGGCATCAACAATGCGCTGATTTACTTTTTTAACGAAAAGCAAAAGCTTTCTTTCTACATCTCGAAAGCCATTGCCACGGCCATCGTGATGCTCTGGAATTTCGGGGCAAATTATTTGTTTACGTTTACGGTTTAAATGGGATTAGGCGGGTGAACCAAACAGCCAGGCCAGGGTATTCTTGTAATAAATGCGTTCCAGTGTTTCTGGCGACAAGTTCATTTTCTCGAGGAAGCTTCCAATTTCCAGGTCGCCCAGCGGGAATGGATAATCCGAGCCCAGGCATATTCTTTCATCGCCAATAACGTCGATGATATATTGAAGCAGTTGTGGGTCGTGCGTAGCGCAATCGACCCATATTTTTTTGAGGTAATGCCGTGGCGTTATTGGGTTGTCAACGGCGACGAGGTCGGGCCGGCAATTAAAGCCGTGCTCCAGGCGACCAATAGTAGGGATCAGAGAGCCGCCCGCGTGCGCGAAACAAAAACGGAGCTTGGGCAGGCGTTCCAGCACCCCGCCAAAAATCAAAGATGCTGCTGCACGGGCTGTTTCGGCGGGCATCCCTACCAGCCAGGGCAACCAGTATTTACCCATGTCGGCCTGCCCCATCATTTCCCAGGGATGTATAAAAATGGCCATATCGAGCCGCTGGCATGCTTCAAAAATGGGGAAGAATTGCGGCTCATTGAGGTTGAGCTGGTTCACATTCGATCCGATTTGGATGCCCGGGAAGCCTAAGGCTTTTAGCCGTTCCAATTCTTTGATTGCCAGGTCCGTATCCTGCATGGGCAAGGTGCCAAGCGCTATGTAGTTCTCCGGATAATCATCAACGATACCCGCCAGGTGGTCGTTCAGGTACATGGAAAGATCCAGGCAATCCTTGGGTTTTGCCCAGTAAGAAAACATCACCGGGATGGTACATACTACTTGTACGGGAGTTTTGTACAATGCGTATTCGGGGATCCGCACGGCAGGGTCCCAGCAGTTTTTGGCGATTTCACGAAAAAAGACATTGCCCTTCATCATGTTGGCGAAGCCTTCCCGCTCGTGTACCAGGTGGATAAAGTCCCCATAGCCAAATTTGTCGGCGAAATTGGGCAATCGCTCGGGCAGGATATGGGTGTGCATGTCAATCTTCTTCATCGTCATATTTTAAACTTTGCTCAGTTTGCCGCTCAGTACCCGTCCCTCCGATTTTAATTGCCAAAAATAAATACCAGAGGGCTGCTTTTCAAAGGGTATTTGCAAGGTTTCGGCCCCAGTTGCTGTCCAATATTTTGAAAAAACAAGTTTGCCATCTGTGCTGAATACCTCCATGCTGGTTTTCCCGGACAGGTTTTCCAAATGAAAAATGGCATCCTTGCGTACCGGATTGGGGGCTAAACGGGCCGATATGGCTGGGGCAAAGGGTATGGTCGTAGGGCTGAATGCCAAAGCTCCCTGCAAAGCGGCTAAAGCGTCGATACGGCCAAAGCCGTAGGTATTGTTTGGGACAGCATCGCCTGGAGTCACATCGCAGCCGATGGTGTCGAAGGCGGGTATAGCTGTTTGCTCCAGAATATCTTCTATCAAATCTACCTCCCCAGCCAGATCGGGGCGGGCGGAAAGTATAAGCGCAACCACACCTGCCACGTGTGGCCCTGCCATGCTGGTGCCGCTGGCATTGCGGTACTCGCCGTTAAGGGTAGCAGAGCGGATGTTGTGCCCCGGTGCTGAAATATTGGGTTTGAGCCGAAAACTGTTGTCAATAATCACCGGGCCGCGGCTGCTGAAACCGGAAATGGTGTCGTTGATGCGAAAGGAGCCAACGCTGAAACTTTCTTCAAAATAAGCGGGCGCGCCGTTGGTCGTGAAACAATTGGGACCGGCATTGCCATTGCTTACCACCACCACCACGCCGGAAGCTTTCAGGTTGATGACGGCAGTGTGGAGCAATTCGTTGACACTCAGGTCGACGCAGCCTTCCTCAAAGGAGCAATACCAGGAATTATTGATCACGTGGGGCGCTTTGTTCGGGTTTGGGTTCTGGCCGCCCATGTCTGTGGGGGCCAAAAACCATTGGAAACATTCGATGTAAGTGGAAGGTTTGCCCCAGCCGCGTTCCATATTGCGGCATCCAACCCATTTTGCTCCGGGTGCTACGCCGATTTGGTTGCCCATGCCATCATCGCCTGTCATGCTGCCCATGGTATGGGTGCCGTGGAAAAGGTCGTCGCAAGGCTGTGGGGAATCGAGGCCACAAGGGTTTATACCGGGGTTTCCCAGGCTATCATTGTTCAAAGGGTTTAACTCACGTATGGCATCGTGCCAGTTGTAATGGTGTGCAGCGCTGCTGTCCATGGTATTCCAGCCCCGGTAATGACTTTTCAAGGCTGGGTGTACCCATTCATAGCCTGTATCGGCACCGCCAACCGTAATGCCCTGGCCAGTGTAACCCAAGGCCCAAACTTCGGGTGCACGAACCCTTTGGACGCCCCATTCAATGGCATTGCGTTCGACGGATATTGCTGATGGCTCAACGGCGGGGCTGTTAAAAAATACCCAGGGGTCATGGCTGATGAAACGCACTTCCGGCAGGGTTGCCAATTGCCGGGCAAGGTTGACATCTGCTTGCCTGACAGACAAGGCATTTACCAGGAACAGGCTGTTAGTACCAGCATCGAAACCGCGTGCTATATTTATGGCCCTTGCCTGGCTGCGCTGGGCGGTTTGTTGCAATTGATCAAATACAAAACGGGCTTTGGCTGCCTTGCCATGAATGGTTTTTGCACCCTTCAAATCGGCTTGTTCGCTAAAACTTACCAACAAATCTGATTTTTCGCCACGGTTAAAGGCAGCCAGTATTTCTGGAGAGACTTTGCTGCGCCAGGCATTACTGTCCTGGCAAAAAATGGCACTGCTTTGGGAAAGTAAAGCCAGGCAAAAAAGGAGCGTTTTTTTCATTGAAATAATTTTTACAGGAAACTTTGCTCAAGCAAGGGTTTCTTGAAGGCATTTGCAAATTTGCATTTATTATCCGGGTCATGAGGCGTCAATGCCCTAATTAGCCCTTTGTTGACACAAATACGCCGATTTTAAAGCTTAGGTCTCTTTGCCATGGCATCCTGGATGACTTTCCAGACTCGTTCCCGCTCCTCGCCTTCAAGGGGCAACCTCGGCGCGCGCACATGCTCTGTGCCGAGGCCGGTGGCCACTTCCGCGAGTTTGATATACTGCACCAGTTTGGGGTGTATGTCAAGCTCCAGCAATGGCAGGAACCAGCGGTATATTTCAGCGGCTTCCACGAATTTGCCCGCTTTCGCTAATTGGAAAATGGCCACAGTTTCTCTTGGGAATGCGTCAACAAGGCCGGCTACCCAGCCATGTGCGCCCAGCATCAAACTTTCCAGGGCAAGGGTGTCCACGCCCGTCAGGATTTTGAAGCGATCTCCAAAACGGTTCAGCATGCGGGTAACATTACTGACATCCCGGGTGCTTTCTTTCACAGCCTGGATGCTTGGCCAGGCTGTCATGGTCTCGAACATGTCCAGCGTAACCAGTATTTTGTAGTCTACCGGGTTGTTGTAAATCATGATGGGCAAGGGCGTGGCATCAGCGACGGCACGGAAATAAGCCAGGGTTTCGCGCGCATCAGCGTTGTAACGCATGGGCGGCAATAGCATCAGGCCATTGGCGCCACAGCGCTCGGCTTCCCGGGCGGCTTCGCTGGCGGCCTTGGTGGTTTGCTCAGCGATGTTCATAATAACCGGCACACGGCCAGCGGCCTTTTCAACGGTAAAACGGACCAGTTCGTATTTTTCTTCATTGAGCAGGCTGGAGGCGTCGCCGAGGGTGCCGCCAATCACAACGCCATCAACGCCGGCTTCTAGCTGGGCCTGCAGGTTTTTTTCAAACGTGGGGTGATCAATGGTGTCGGAGTTG
>CAYVPM010000297.1:0-5061 GCA_964453475.1 uncultured Saprospiraceae bacterium
GCTTTGATAGTGCTGGTGATGAATTTCTTCAACTTTGGCTTCTGCCGCTTCAGTTTCTTCAACGACAAGGCCGTATCCAATGCCTTGCACGGCTTGCTGCATCTGCTCCGGGGTGATCAATGCAGGTTCATATTCGACCTGAACGGTTTGGGTTGCAAAATTGACGGCTGCATTTTTGACACCGGGTTGCACGTTCAGTATGGACTCGACGCTGACCGCGCAGGCGGCGCAACTCATATCAGTCACTGGAAATTGTTTGCGGATGCTTGCTGTTGCTGTGGTTTCCATATTACTTCATTTTATGAGCACAAAGGTCGACCCAAAAGCTGGCAGGCATGTTACAATATCTTGGAGAAGAGTTGCGAATTAATGGTTGTGTACATGATCCAGTGGCTTTCTACGCCCGGCATGGTTGTTTTTGAAAGCGCTGGGGGTCATGCCACTCACTTTTTTGAACTGGCTGCTCAGGTAAGCCACGCTGCTGTAGCCAAGGCGGAAGGCGATTTCAGACAAGGTAAGTTCGTTGTACACCAGCCACTCCTTGACCTTTTCTATTTTTTGTAAAATGAAAAACTGTTCCAGCGTAATGCCTTCCACGCTTGAAAAAAGCTTGGACACAGCGGAATAATCCCGATGGAATGAGGTGCTCACAAAGGCGACCAGGCTAAAATGTTCCGGCAAATCACCGGACTGCACTTTTTCGATCAAACTGGTTTTTATCTTCCCAATGAGTTGGCTGTGCTGATCGTCCAGGATTTCAAAACCGATGGCTTCCAGGTCGCTGCGCAGGCTTTTTTCCTGCTCCGGGTTGAGCGGGCTCGCCAGTTTGACTTCTCCCATAGTAACAGCCTCTGCAGTGATGCCATTTTGCTTCAATGCTGCTGCGACGCTGAGCACGCAGCGGTGGCAAACCATGTTTTTTATGTGAAGGGTAGTCAAGGTTTTTTCCTCTTGAGTTTTTGAATGGGCGCTGAAGTAATAACAAACAACGTGAAACCGGAGCAAATTGTCAACAATCCCAGTACAGAAAATGCACGCAGCATCCAATTTCCGATGTTGTCGCGGCTTTCATAATCCATCACGTGCATCATCCATAACCAATCAAAGATGCGCCATTTTTCATTGCGGAATTTTTCCACCGTTCCCAATTTGGCAGCCACGTACACCACCGTTTTGGAAGGGTGCTCAAAGGTGATGGCCCAGGCAGGCAAAGGATTCTCCCGGTATTCATGGTCGGGCGGTACCGCATCCAAATAATTTGCAGATTTCAGTGTTGGAAAACCTTTGAATTGTCGGGCAGCTATCGATATTGCTTCTTCCCTGGACAATGCCGGGCGCAAGGCTCCTGTTTTGGCATCCGCCAATTGTACCTTCCGTGGATGGCGGTGATGGGCGTCCTTTTCAAGATAAATAATTTGCCAGCAAACATCCTGAAGCAGGGGGATCAGGCGGAGACTAATGATGCTGTCGGGCTGGAGCCCTGCTTGCTGCAAATTGCCAAGCACCACGGATGGCGACACCCACCCGGAGGTGTCAGGGGCCATCAGCGGCGCAGGTTGCCGCTGATAGTCGCCATGAATTTCGTCCATGTCCGACCAGGTGAAATAAAGCCCGCCAATGGTCCAGAGCAAGAATTGTATTCCGATCGTCACCCCCATGTATCGGTGGAGGCGCCGCAGGTAGAATTGTTGTGAATGGCGCATAATTGCTGGTTTTTCTTTGGCCAACCCAAAGCTGGTTTTCATTTCAACGTTTCTTCAAAATACTGGTGCTGCAATGACCTGTCACCGTTTGCCGCGCTACACCTTTATGCCGCGCAGTTGTAATGGCAAATCAAATATGAAGGTAATGCATCGTATTTGAAAAAATGGGAAAACTCATTCGGGTTTCGCGTACGCCGGGTTGCTCAGAAAATCCTGGTCAGTCAAGGTTTTCATAAACGCTACAAGGTCTGCTTTGGCTTGTACTGTCATTTGAAGCCCGCCAGGTTGCAGGTTGTATTGCAGGATAAATTCGACGTTTGGGGAGTTTTTTACGCCATGATCGTAATGGTCCACAACTGCTTCAAGGGTGGCGAAGCGGCCATCGTGCATAAAAGGCCCGCTGTGTTCGATGTTGCGCAAAGACGGCACCTTGAATTTTGCCTTGTCTGCAGGATCGTTGGTAACCTTCATGCGCCCGTTGTCTGTTTGGTCTGCTTCCGCGTCGAGGCCATTGTTCATAAATTCGTCGTTGGTAAAATTATGGCCGGCGTGGCAATGGAAACACTCTGCGCCTTTGCTGCTGCCAAATGGGTCGTATTCCGTAAAAAACAACACACGTCCCCGCTCTTCAGCATCGGTCAGGGTTGCTTCGCCGCGGAGGTACTTGTCGTATTTTGCATTGTGTGAAACCATGGACAACATGAATTGCTCCAGCGCCAGGCCCATGCGCTCGGAAGTGACCGTGGCATCGCCAAAAGCGCGGATAAACTGGTTGGTAAATTTTTTGTTGGCAGCAAGCTTGGCCACTGCGTTGGGTAAGGTTTCGTTCATCTCTAGCGGGTCTTGAATCGGTTTCAGCGCCTGGTCGCGCACTTTGGGTGCTCGGCCATCCCAAAAAAGGCCGTTTTGGTGCCAGGCAAGGTTCATCACCGACATCGCCTGCCGCATCCCGGGGAGCTTATCCACCCCGATGCTGAACTGCCGGCGGTCTGAAAAGGCGTCCTCCTGTTTGTGGCAGTCGGCACATGCCTGAGTGCCATCCTTGGAGAGCGATGGCTCGTAAAAGAGCATGCGCCCCAATTGTACGCCTGCGACCGTCAAGGGGTTGTCGACAGGTAAATCCGGGGTAGGAAAATCGCCAATTTTCAGGCTGTATGGGGTAGGGTCGTAGGTGGCGGGTTCCTCCACCGGATCGTTTTTGTCGCAAGCAAAGAGCATCAGGGTTAAGGCAAACAGCGCAAGGCAAATTTTCTTCATTTTCTTCGTTTTAATAAATGATCGATCATTGATTAAAGTGGGGCATCATCTGAATTCGGGGTTAAGCACGAACCTCATATCCGTCAAGCTTCCCAAAAAGGCCAATAAGTCCGTTTTTTCCTGGTTGGAGAGGGTAAACGGTTTCAATAATGGGCTTTTGTTGGGGTGCAGTTTCCCGCCCGTTTGGTAATGGTCGATCACGGCATCGAGCGTTGCGATGCTTCCGTCGTGCATGTATGGGGCGGTGAGGGCGATGTTGCGCAGTGTGGGCACTTTGAACAGCGCCCGGTCGCTTTCAAGTCCTGTGAGCCTGATCCGGCCGGAGTCGGGGTACACCGTGTACAGGCCATTGTTGGAAAAGCTTTGATCGGTAAAAAGAAAGCCTTCATGGCATTTCGCGCAACCCAAACGCTCGCTTTGAAAAAGTTCTAATCCTTTTTTTTGCGCGGTGGTAAGCGCATGTTCTTTTTCTTGAAACACGTATTGGTCGTAGGGAGAATTGCCGCTCAAAAGCGTGCGCTCAAAAGCTGCGATGGATCGGGTTATGACAAAGGCATCTGGCGCCCTTTCGTAGGCCGCTGCGGCTAATTTGACGTAATTGGGTGATTTCCGAAGGCGCTCTGCTACCAGCAAGATGTTGAAATCAAATTCATTGTGTTCTTGAATCGGCACCAATATTTGCATTTCCAGTGTCGGGATGCCTCCTTCCCGCAGCAGCCGTTTTTGATACGCCACATTGGCAAGCGTTGGTGCATTTCGGGTGCCCGGCCTGTTTTCGATGCCAAAACTTACGGCAGTGCTGTCGGAAAACGCCAAATGTGCGGCATGGCAGGACGCGCAGGAACGGCTGCTGTCGGCAGAAAGCACCGGATCGTAGAACAACATTTTGCCCAACGCCACCCGGCTTGATGTCAGTGCGTTGTCTGCAGGTATTTCAGGAGCGGGGAAACCCGGGGGGATGCGCAGCGCAAAGGCATCTGTTGCCGGTGGCAACACAAACTCCGGTGTCTCTTTTTGGCAAGCTGCCAAAAAGAGACACAATGAGCTTATGCATAGTTTTAACAAGCGCATTTTCATCAGACAAACATGGGCCATCCCATTCAATGGCTTTTTATCCACCACTGTTCTGGCTCAAGTGACTATTTATTTGTTGTTAGTGTTTGACCACCAACTGCTTGCGTGCCAGCAAATTCCCGTTTTCGTAAAATGCATATTGGTAAATGCCGGCTGAAAGATCTGCTGTCTGTAAGCGAAAGCTGCCTAAAGCGGGCATTCCGTTCAGACTGAGTACAGTTTGGCCGAGGGAATTGCTCACGGTCATGGTGAGCAAGTCAGACGCAGGCAGTTCATACGTTAAAAGTGTTTCAGTGTTTGCCGGATTTGGCGAGGCTTTGATATTGGCCGAATTGGCCAACACTTCGTGTGTGGCAGAAACTGAGGACATAGCCAGGAAGTTCTGGTTGGCGGCATTGTTCATCATGTTGATGTTCATCGTAGCACTGCCGTGGTGGATCAGGTTGCCCGTCATGGCCATGTTCTTGAACAGCTGAGCATAGTCCAACACAAAATGCAGGTGTAACACCCCGTTTTCTGCTACCCGCATGCCTGAAAGTGTGACGGTTTTGTACAGTGCATCGCCGAGGTTGTGGAATTCGAATACGGTTTCTGGAACCCCGTCGTTGTTGTTGTCCACTTTGCCTTCAATGGCCATGAACCGATAGCCTGCCGACCATCCCCAGTGCATGCTGGGATTTTGTGGGGCCAGCGGGTGGTTGGAAGGCCAGGCAGCGGGGTCATTGTGATTTACCGACTGTGGTACGCCGAGGTGTAAAGTGGCGCCATGTGCCGCATCGATCGCCCATAAGCCCAAGTCAAATTCATGCGCCGGGGTTTTGGCATTTACCAACAAATACTTGTCAGTTAGGGGCATGACTGTGCCATCGGCATGATGGATTTCTGCCTCGGAAACATAAAATTCAGCCCGGGAAAGCAAAACCTTCTTGTTGTTCCAAATTGGGAATACTGTCTGATTGAGTACCATTGGGTTGACTCCGGCCTTGTGGTCGAACGTTACCTTTACCTGGTTCATTTGTTGTGCAAA
>CAYVPM010000298.1:0-5059 GCA_964453475.1 uncultured Saprospiraceae bacterium
GCCATCATCGAATCGCGCAACCGGCGGCGCAACAAAGAAAAGGCAGACCTGGAGAAGCTTGCTTATGAAAGCCGGATTGCTGAAGAAGAAAAACGCCGCGAAGCCATCGAACTGGAGCTGAAAACCGCCAGAAAACAGCGCAAGCTGGCCCGAATTGTGGCTTTTCTTTCCTTTGTTTCCCTGTTGGTATCGCTGGCATTCGGCGTTTGGTTTGCACGCGATTATATGCTCAGCATGCAAGAGCTGCTCCGTTCGGCGGAAGACAATGTGTACGTGGAACAGTTTGATGCAGCAGAAAAAAGTTATAGCGCTTTGTCGATGTCGCGCAGGCGGCAATGGGTGTTGCAAAACCCAATGCCCTGGCTGGTGAACAGGGAATTTCCGCCCAAGGATGTTGGCACAGAAAGCGAGATCGTGGAGGCTTTGCACAATGCCTATACCAGATCGATGGACTCCATGCACCGCGCCGATGGCTTGATGTTTCGGGATAGCTTTGCGGATGCTTTTCACACCTATCGTTCCGCTATGGCAGAACTGTTGATTTACAGGCAGCTTGTTGCCGACAATTATAGGACAATGGCCGATGCGCCCGATGCGCCAAGGGTGGATACCAGTAAAATCGACAACCGTATAGCGCTGCTCGCCGGACGAAAAGACAATGCCTGGAAAACATTGCTGCGGGAGTTTACCATCAGCCAGCGCGATTTCGAGGTGTTTTATGAAGCTAAAATGTGGGGGCAGGCACATCGTCAACTGCAACGAATGAAGCAACTATTGCCCAAAGACCCGGAAAGCAAGCTAGAATTGCAACGCCTGCAACAGTTGAACATGCCCATCGATAAATACTTGGAAGCGCAAATTACTTACAGCCGGCGCAAGATGGGGGCAAAAAATTAAGTTCTGTTTCTCTCTTAAAATTTACCCCTTCAAAAAACTATCTTTGCCCCTTAATTCAACGGCAAAGAAATCATGGTAAAAATTCTTGTAAACGACGGTATTCACCCAGATGGCAAGCTGCTGCTGGAAGAGGCCAGTTATTTCATCAATGAAGATAAAATCGCGCAGGACGACCTGGCAGCGCATATTGGCGAATATGATGTACTCATTGTGCGCAGCGCCACAAAGGTGACCAAAGCCATTATTGATGCCGGGAAAAACCTGAAAATCATCGCCCGCGGCGGCGTGGGCCTCGACAATATCGATGTGGAATACGCGCAGAGCAAGGGCATTCAGGTGTTCAACACCCCGCGCGCCTCCTCGCGCGCTGTGGCCGAGCTGGCTTTCGCACACTTGTTCAGCCTTTCCCGCATGTTGCAGCGCAGCAACCGCGAACTGGCCACTGGCGGCGATTTCAAAAAGCTGAAAAAAGCCTACGAAACGGGCTTTCAAGTAAAAGGCAAAACCCTGGGCATCGTCGGGTTTGGCCGTATTGGTCAGGAAGTAGCGCAAATCGCCCTGGGCATCGGCATGAGCGTGCGCGCGCACGACCCATTCGTCGCTGAAGCCGAAATCGGCATACAACTCCATGATTATGAAGGGGTAAAACTCTGTGTAAAGGTGCAAACCGACTCGCTCGACAAAGTGCTGCGGGAATCCGATTTCATCACGATCCACATTCCGGGCAGCGGCAAGCCATCGTTCGGCAGTGAAGAATTTTCCAAAATGAAACCGGGCGTTTTCCTGATCAATACGGCCCGCGGTGGCGTCATCGACGAGGATGCCCTCCTTGCGGCCCTTGGGAACGGGATCGTCGCCGGCGCCGGCCTCGACGTGTTCGAAAACGAGCCATCGCCCCGCGAAGCCCTGCTGAAACACCCGCAGGTATCTTGCAGCCCGCATATCGGCGCCAGCACCGTGGAGGCCCAGTCCTATATCGGCATGGAACTGGCTGATAAAATTATTGGCTTTTTTGGGGATGACAAGTGAATATCAATTAGCTAATTATCCAATTAGCTAATTAAAAATGATAAGCCTTTTCCTCCGAAGCCTTTTCTGGACAATCCTTTGCCCAGGCACGGTCACACTGTTTATACCCTGCTTTTTTTTCGTCAGCCGGGAACAAATTAGCCATGTATGGCAAAGGCAGCAATGGCTTGGCTTTGCGCTTGGCCTGTTGGGGGCAAGCATCCTGGTCTGGTGCATCTACGCCTTCGCGCGCGACGGCAAAGGCACCCTGTCGCCAGCCGATCCTGCCCGGCGCCTGGTACTGAGGGGCATGTATCGCTACGTCAGGAATCCCATGTACGTGGGTGTTGTAACCGTTCTGCTTGCTGAAGCAATCTTTTTTGCTTCCCTGCCACTGTTGGGCTATGCGGCAGTGGTGTTTTTCGGATTTAATTTGTTCATACATTTCCACGAAGAGCCGTATTTGCGCAAACATTTTGGGGCAGAATATGTGGACTACTGCAAAAAAGTGGGGCGCTGGCTGCCACGGTTTTAAGTATTACGCTGGCGCTGCGCTTAAACCATTTTCCCCAAAATCGGTTTAACTGGCACCTCTGCAAAGGCTGAGGCCACGATTATGCACATCACCATCCTTTCCTCCAGTACCCGTATCGACCGCCTTTCACACCGCGTAGCCCTTGCCTTGGAGGCAGCCATCAACGGCAGCGGAAAACACAGCGCAGCCGTGCTGGATTTGGCGGCGTACCATTTCCCCATCATGGAAGAAGTGCTGCAGCGCCACCCCAACCCGCCAGAAGGCCTGGAAGCGTTTGCGCAAGAGATTCGCCGTTCAGATGCCCACCTTTTCGTTTCACCGGAGTACAACGGCAGCTATACCTCGGCCTTGAAAAATGCGGTGGACTACCTGAAGGAGCAGGAATTCAGCAAAAAGGCCATTGGGGTTGTGGCGGTATCTACCGGAGCGCTGGGCGGTATCCGCGCGGCTTTATCGATGCAGCAGCTCGTGTTGGGTGTGTCGGGCTACCCCATCCCGCAAATGATGACCGTGCCGCAAGTGGGGCAAAAATTCGATGACTCCGGCGCCGTGCTGGAACCTGCTTTTGCGCAGAAAATTCAACAATATCTGGAACAGTTCCTGTGGCTGGCGGAGGCCGTTGCGGATAAAAAAGCGGCTGTACCTGTAGCATAAGTTTCCCAACCAATTAGCGGGCAAAACAAAAAAGGCCCGCAACGCGAGCCTTTTAAGATTCAAAAAATGCCCCAACCGCGAGCCTAACCGGAGGGGCAACCATGAGATTATAATGGCACAAAATATATGATACAGGTGGCTGCCCGAAAGCAGCGCAGACCATAAAATGAACCCTTACGGATGGTTGCGTAATGAATTTACAATACTTTAAAATCGGGATAACTCGGCTGGGATAGAGAGCATATCTGGCTTGATGCCGGGATTAAAAACTGAATCACTGTTGCAAAAGTAAGGGAAAAACCAATACCGCGCTGAATGTTGGAAAAAATAGTTTTTGGTTTCGGGTTTCGGGTTTCGGGTTTCGGGTTTCAGGTTTCGGGTTTACCGTATCTCTGGTTGCTTTGAAAGGTATTTCAAAATAGACCACAGCAATTGTGCAAACCCGAAACCCGAAACCTGAAACCTGAAACCCGAAACCCGAAACCTCACTGCCGCATCATCATCCGCATCCTCGGCCCGCCTCCCCGCGGCCCACCCATGCTGTTCAGCGAATAGGTGAGGCGCAACAACCCGTAGCGGCCCAGTGAGGCCACGCGGCGGTCTTCCACGTAGTTCAGGTTGGCAGTACGGTTAATGCCTACGTTGCGGTTCAGGATGTCGCGCACCGTGAGCGCCACTTCCAGTTTTTTGCCTTTCATCAGGAATTTGGACAGGGTAGCATTCCAGATCGGGATGGGCTTGTTGTAGCCCGTGGCCAGTCCATCGTTGATGGTTACGTCAAAGGAACTGCTGAAGGCAAAGTTTTTGGGAAACTGAAGGTCTACACTGCTGGAATAGGTTTGAGTGAGGTACGACTGGTCGAAATCACGGTCGATGGAATAACGGGATTCGTTCCAGTTGATCCTTCCTTCTGATGAAAAGCTGAACCATTCGGCGGGGTCAAAATCCCAGGACAGGGAGGGGCCAAACCTGGTGGTGGTGGTGGTATTCTCGATGCCGTTAATGATACCTTGTCCGGTGGTATAGGTGCCGTTTGCACGCAGGCGGAACCGGCTGTCCCATTTTTTTACCCGCATCCCATAGGCAATATTGGCGTTGAGGTTAATGGCCGACGTGGTGTTGATGGGCTTGTAAAAACGCGTAAAAGTTTGTGGATCAACGGTTTGTGCCATTACGATTTTGTCCTGCGTATAGGAGGCAAAAATGCCGCCGAAAAGACTGCTAAAGGTTTCCGGGTTGAAGGACATATAGTTCAGGTTGGCCGTGTGGGCGTATTCAGGGCGCAGGTCGGGGTTGCCTTCCGAGATATTCAAGGGGTCGCTGACATCCGGAATGGGCTGGAGTTGGGCTACTGTTGGTGCGTTGATGGCGGTATTGTAGTTGAAGTCCAGGTTTTCGTTGGATTTTAACTCGTAATGAAGGTTGAGGCGCGGCAACAGGTTTTGGAATGTTTGCCGCACGGGCGCGCCCAGCCCTTCTTTCACCACGCCATCCAGCACGGCAGACTGGTAGTCGAGTCCGGTACCGAGGTTCCATTTTTTGCGGTTGAGCCTGAACCCTGCACCGCCACGGTGATATCCGAAGGTGTTTTCGTAGGCATTGGACAGAAGGGCATTGAAGCTGCGCTCTCCGTTGTTGTCGTCGTACACGTCTTTGTCGGCGCTGTTCAGGGTTTCGAAGTACCCGTAGTTGAATTCCAGGTAGCGCTTTTTGCCGAGGGGCTCTGTAAAGGTTGCCTTGGCGCCCCAGTTGCTCACGTCATTGACGAAGTCCTGGTACTGGGCTATGGTATCGCTGAAAAGCACCTGTCCGCCGTCGTCATAAATGCGGTTGGGAGACAGGCTGTTGCTGCTGGATTGGTTGGGATTCAAGCCGAAATTGAAATTGGCCGTCATGTTGCGGCCTTTTTTGCTGGCGAATTTGTGCCGCCAAAGGGCACTGCCCGTCCAGTTTGCTGCCGAGGCC
>CAYVPM010000299.1:0-5054 GCA_964453475.1 uncultured Saprospiraceae bacterium
GATTGCGGTAATGGTGGGTACGCCGCGCACGCCTGCGTATGCGGGATTCACGTTCAGTTTGTTGTACATAAACTGGGTGAACTGAGCCTCTTGTTGTGCCGATAGCGTTGTCCCTGCAACGATAAAAGCCAGAAGTAATAATACGTTTTTCATCATAAGCTGTTTTAGAAGTTAGAGACCTACCGGTAAATTTCGATAAATCCCTTAATGGGTTGATGCGATGGGCTTGGCTTGAAGATATAGAAATAAACGCCATCCGGCAAATCCTTTCCAATGTCTCCATTCAGGGTGCCACGCCAAGCTGGGTGGCTGGGATCGTTGGGATCATTTGTATAACCCTTGTCTTCAAATACCTTATCACCCCATTGGTTATATATGACGATTGAATTCTCACTGAACACCCTTCCGTCGAGGCATGGTATGATAAGGTAATCGTTTTGGCCATCGTTGTTCGGAGTGATGATGTTCGGCAAAAAGCTGCAATCAGCATCATCAACCAGGATCGTCACGGTGGCCGTTTCGCCTTCCACATTACAATAGCAAAGTTGGTAGGTAAAGGAAACCGACCTGCCCGTTTGTTCTGTATAGGCGAAAAGTCCATTCCCGAGATACACTACCCCAGCAGGCAATGGATCGGGTTCAAAGTTGCAAATTGTGTAATCGGAAGAATCGATTAAACCGTCGTTCAAGAATACGTTGAATGTATCCAGGGCGCCCATCGATATTGTGAACATATCGTTAAGGGGTTCGGGAGGCGTTATTAAAGCGACTAAAACACTATCAAGCGGGGTGAGACAACCATTCACATTGGCTGAAACAGTATAAATACCAGCACTTTGCGCGCTAAAAGCGGGAATTGTGTGCTGATTGGTAATAGTAGCTAAAACTGTGCCAGGCAATTTAGTCCACTGGTACGTAGCGCCCGGGATCGACAGCGCAGACAATACCACCGTCTCGCCCAAACATGCGGGGTTGACATCTGCCACCGGGTCCACCGATGTCAGCGGCACTACCGTAATCATAACGGTGCACTGGACTGTATTTCCACCGGCATCGGCGGCTGTGAAGGTCAGGGTATGCGGCCCCAAGGCAAATACGCCGCCGCTGAGCACGCCACTATTTTGTGTTACCTGCGGAGGCCCGCAATTGTCTGTTGCACTGGGAAAGCCATAGGAAATCTGGACACTGTTACATCCTGCTACGGTATCGGTACTGGTAATAAAACCTGTGCCGGAAAGCACGATACCGCCCGTATTGACCACATAAGGATTGGTCGGGCATACTATGGCAGGTCCAATATTGTCTTTTACGGTTATAACAAAAGTGCTCGTGACTGAAGTCATACCGTCAGTTGCTGTAAAAAGAACGGTATGTACACCCGGCCCATAATTCATCGGAGAAGGCGGGGTTGAAGTGACCCAGGAAGAATCACAAAACCCGACAGCTGTTGGCAGCGACCAGGACATCAAGGTGTCGCAGGCGTTCACCGTTACGTTAGCAGGCAGTGTCGTAAGGTCGAAACCGGGGGGCACACCAATTACAATTACCTCAAAAGTACAAGTATCGTAATTGTTACTGGCGTCCTCCGCAATGATCTGAACGATGGTTGTACCAATCATGAAAGAATCGACCAGTGGCTGGAACGGCGAAAAAACGGTTGGGATAGAACAGTTGTCGGTAGCCGTAGGCTCCACCCAATCTGCCACCACTTTGCAGGCGCCATTGCCGTCTACCGTAATATCCGGCGGGCAGTTGCTCAATACTGGCGGCACCTGATCCCAAACAGTAACCATAAAGGAGCAAGAATCCGCGTTGTCGAAAGCATCTATCACCAAATAGGTCACCAGGGTGTCACCAGTCGTGAAATTATAACCTGGATCAATATTGGACGTCAGGGTGAAATTGCCACAATTGTCCTGCGCTGTTGGTGGCGTCCATGTAAGCATGGTATCACAGTCCATTCCCGGCAATGTCACGAAAATATTTGATGGGCAACCCGTCAAAGTTGGAGCAGTTTGATCCTCTACTGTTACCGAAAAGGAGCAGATGCTAAGGTTCCCGGAGGAATCAGTAGCCGTATAGGTAACTGTTATAGACCCGCCAACACCAAAAAGGGAGCCAGGAGTATCCGAAGCCACCAGAGCGACCACTGCGTCGCAATCATCCGACGCTGTCGGCGCCACCCAGGAAACATTGGCACTGCAGGAATTGGCAGCTGCAATCACCACCGTATCTGTTGGGCAATTGCTTATTGTGGGCGCAGCGCCATCTATCACCGTGACTAAGAAAGTACATTCGGCGAGGTTGCTGCAGTCGTCCAGGGCTAGCCATTCTACTGTGGTAACGCCGGGCAAGAATACCGACCCAGAAACAGGGCTGCCATTTAACCCCACGTTTTGGGTGCAAAAATCGGTGGCCGTGGGCGCAGTGTAATTGACTATCGTATCACAATTGTTTACCAATACCACGGTAATGTCGGCAGGACAAACAATAACGGGCAATGTAGTATCCAATGCCATCACCGTAAACTGGCAGGTAGAAACATTATCGAACGCATCAGTTGCCCGATAAAAAACGGTTGTTGGCGCACAAGTGGCTGGAAAGTTGTCGCCAGGGAAAAAGTTGTTCTCTACAGTGAAGGCAGAGCAGTCTGAGAATGAGGGCGGCGTCCAGGTCGCCGGCGCGCTACAAGCATTGGATGCAGCGTAAACAAGGACATTGGGAGGGCAATTGGTAAATTGCGGAGGGTTCTGATCCACCACGGTTATTTCAAGCGTACAAGTCGCTGAGTTTCCCGCCTGATCTGTGGCCGTATAGGTAACGGTTGTTGCGCCTCCCATAAATACATCCCCGCTTGGAACACGAACAATGGTATCAACCGAGCCACAAGCATCCATGGCAGTGGGCAGCGGCACCATGTAGGTGGCCTCGCACAAACCAGCAGAAGGGTTGAGGGTAATGCTCGGAGGGCAGCTAACTGTCGGCGGTGTCAAATCACCGGAAGAAGCGAACAAGCCATGCGTGGTATCAACGGGTATTGGAGAAAACGCTGTATTTACTGCATTGAACGGCCCCTGGAATTCAAGTTTGGTGCTTGCATTTGCATTTTCCACATCAAAATTAAGGCAGAACAAGGTGTCTCCCGTCGGAATATCCGGCCAGGTCAACACGCTGCCGAAAAACAGCAACAGGCCATCGGGTGCGGTTGAAAAGCTGAAAAACATGCCCTGGTTCATGTTAAAGCCAGGATAGCCATTCGTTACGGTAGGCGTAATGCCACCGGCTGGAACAGGAAGTTTCAGTTTCAATACTGCGGTGTCCCAGGTCAAGCCGAATTGCAAGCCTATAATATCCGTAAAATTATCAACCGTGATGCAGTGTTTCACTTGTGCCGCACCCTGGCAATCGACCAATACGGTATCAATGTGCAAGGTAAGCGGTACGTCGGCATTCACGAAAACGGTAAAGGAGCAGGTGGCTGTGTTGCCATTGGCATCTGTAGCCGTATAGGTAACGACCGTAGTGCCTGCCTTATAATCGCCATTGGCGTTGCCGGTGCCGCTGCCGGTCGTAGTGCCTGTGCGGATGTAACTGAGTGTCGGTGCGCCACCACAATTGTCGGCCATCGTAGGGTCAAGGTTACTCACGTTTGCGGTGATCGAGCCTTGCGGTGCATCAGCTGTCACATTTGCCGGGCAAGTGATGGTTGGCGCTACGTTGTCCAAGAGGTTGATCTGGCCCGGGTAGGTTTCCACAGGAATATCTGTTGGCGGAAAAGCTGGTCCTTGCAGGGCATCTATATCGGTGGGCGTATTGGTAAAATTCAGCGTGGTAGCCTGATTGCCAATCATGTTGAAATTTAGGCTGAACAACAGTGCGCCATCGGGCAGCGTGGTACCGGCAAACGGGCCCGTCCAACCGAAGCCGAGTTGGCCCATGTTCACAAAGGCTTCCCCAAAATTTGACTGAACAAGGTTTAGCGACGGGTTGAAATTGCTGACAGAAGTGTATTGAATAATTGCCGGATCCCAGCCCATAGAAAACTGGAGGCCTGCGATGTCATTAAAATTATAGGTCGTAATGTCAACGGAAAATGCTGTATTACAAGCCGCATTGGCATTGTTTGCTACCAGGGTCAGATCAGTGCTGCCAACGCCAAACTCCACCGTCACATTAAAGGAACAGGAAGCTGTATTGCCACTGGCATCTGTAGCCGTGTACGTTACTGTGCTGCTGCCTTGATTGAATAAGGTACCGCTGGCATCGGCATCGCTGGGGTCTGCATCCACGGTGGCGCCGATGGATTCCCAGCCGATATTCGGCGTCGCGCAATTGTCGAGCACACTGGCAGGGGCAATATTTTGTACCGCGACCGTTCCTGGGGCTTGCACCGTCACATTGGCAGGGCAAGTAATGGCAGGGTCAATGGTATCAGATACTGCAATAATCCCGTTCACCGTAACCATGGTGATTTCTTCGGGCGGAAAATTCACGCCGGAAAATGCGATGCGCGGAGTAGGTATGTCGGTAAAATTCAGGTTGGTAGTGCCCAAAACCACAAAATTCACGCTAAAAACCGTTGCACCGTCTGGCAGGGATGTGCCTGAAAACGGGCCATCCCAAGCCAGGGAGAGCTCTCCCGAGCCTGTATTAGCCGTGCCAAAATTGGGCTGGGTAAGCCCTAATGTCGTGTTGAGGTTTGAAACAGAAAGGTATTGCAAGGAAGCAGGCGCCCACGCCATGGAGAACTGGAATGCTGCTATGGTGTCAAAATTGTAAGTGGCGATGTTGATGGAGATGGTATCGCCACAGGATGCTGTGGGCACTTCTGTTAGGAAGGTCAGGTCGTCGCCGACACCAAACTCTACAGTTACCTGAAAAGAACAAGTGGCCGTGTTTCCTACGACATCGGAGGCTTGATAAACCACCGTACTGGCGCCTATGTTGAAAAGAGCGCCGCTGGCATCCGGGTCATTCGGAAAATTGGCCATGGTGGCGCCTGAGGACGACCACCCTATTGCCGGCGCGCCACAATCGTCGCTGGCGGAGGCATG
>CAYVPM010000300.1:0-5053 GCA_964453475.1 uncultured Saprospiraceae bacterium
GTCCAGTCAAAAACATTCAGGACGATGCCTACCAGGGACACGCCGGCAATGACATAAGCGGCGTCGCTCACCCTGGTTTGATATTTGGTTAGCTTTTCTTGTTGTTCCTGGTTGATTTGCTCGTTTTTGTCGCGGATAAACTGGCCCGCTTCCTGCAAATAAGCTTTTGTGCGACGCATGCGTTCCAGTATTCCGCGGTGCGTCATGCCATAATTGTAAAGGTCTTGTTCCGTAGGATATTGGAAAACGTTTGGGACAAAGTCAATGTCCAATAAGCTCTGCAACTGTAAAGTGCTTTCTTCCAGTTCCCGGATTTTGGCTTTGGTCACGTTCAGGTTTTTTTGCCGACATTCCTCAATAAAACCGTGAATTTTGAGCATTTTGTTTTCGGCGTCTATCGATACATACTCGTTGTGGGCCAACACTGCGCTTGGCACGATCAGGTATGGATTGATGCCGATGGTGCGCCAGGAGGATGCCAGCACGGTATCGTCGAATCCGAAGGAAGTCATTACCCCCCGATTGATGGTCAGGAAAGATGAATTTGTGGGAGAGCGGGGCAGGAGTGTGTCGCTCACTTCTTCATAGCCCATTCTGCTGTAATCCAGGATGCCGAGGGTGATGCCGCAAAAGGCCTCGAACACATATTCTACTTCCCGGCGATGCTTGTAGGTAGCCTGAATGCCTTCGGCAGTGGCTTTTTTCCCTTCTTCGGCGCCGCTAAATTTTTCAAACAGGTTGGACAGTATGACTTGAAATTCAGCTGCCTGGGCAGCCGATTTCATGTTGATATGGTTGCAAAACTCTGTATCGATTTGCACAATACCGCTTTTCAGGCAATCCATAAGCTCTGGCCGTAAGTGCACACTGCCATCGGGCAGCAACACCTGCCTTGCATGAATGGCATCATTCTGCTGCGCTGCTTCAGGTCGCAATTGGTAGCGCACGTGTGTCAGCCGTTCGAACAAATCATACAGGGTGTACAGTTGTTTGTCCTCGGGCACATAAAATTGGACGGCGCGCAGCGCTTCATATTTTGCTTCCAGGTTTTTGCTTTCCTGTACGCCGCCAAAAAACTTGGTTAGCTTGATAATGTCGTATTCATTCAGGGGGCTGTCCTCATCGCTCGTCAGCACCAGGTGCCAGATCCTGATCTTACTTTTTTTAAAATAGGTGAAATTCAAAAAAACATTGACTTCGACTTCCCGCGTGCCACATCCCTGTTTTCCTGGCAGGAAAAAGGTCTCCTGCCGGCCTTCCGATACAAAGTCAAAAGCGGGGGGAAAGAAAATGCTGACCTTTTCTACGTCGTTGAAATTGTAGCAGCGGGTAAAAAACCAGGGAGCGTTCTGGTAGCTGTAGGCGAATAAATCTGTTTCGAATGAATGTGTAACAATGCAATAATCGCCGTTTCCGGGGTTGTTGGCGTCAAAGCCCAGGGGCTCGAAATAGCTTTCATCCACCACAAATTCCAGGCACACGGATGCCCGCTGGAATTCCAGTTTGGGGTTTTCCTGCCGCGGCAATTCTTTCAAATAGATATAGCCGCTCAGGCCTTCATATTCGTTCTGGGCGATGTCGCGGCACATTTTTTCCAATTCCGGCAATTCAAAATGCAGTTCTGTAATGGGTTTCCCCGCATGGCTGTAGCTGTAGGCAAGCGCCAGATCACGGTCAAACACAGCGGGGTCATGTTCAAACATGGGATGAAACTCTTTCAGGCCATCGTAGAACTCGGCCAAAAACTCCAGCACAACAGCCGTTTCAATTACAAACTGGTGGCCGGTGAGCGCCGGGAAAATGCAGAGAAACAAATTGTCTACCTTGCCCAAACCCTCCTCCAGCGGCGGCTGGCAATAGCGGAAAGGGAAGCGGCGGCCCCCCAACTTGTAAAACTTTGCCAGGCGTTCGGCGGGCGGGATGGAATCGTGCTCCACCGCAGTTTCCATGGGGTTGTTGCTTTCAAAAAAAACGGCCCGCACTTTTTTCCCGAAAACCTGCTCGATATGTTTGAGCAGACCAGGTATCCCGTGGCGTGTATCCTCCTTGAGCAGGATGCTGGCGATACCCTGTCCCCGGCAATCGGGGTGCACAAAAATGTAGGTCAGCAGTACACAGCGGCTTTTGATGTAATATTCGGCGATGCATCCGGCTTTCACCTTGTTTCCCTCCAAGTAGGCCACCAAAAAGGTATGTGGACGGTTGGAGGCCGTGGCCACACGCGCCAGGATGTTGTCGCGAGGCTCCAATTCGTCGGGGTCTGGAAAGTTGGCTGGGCTTTCGTACAAATCGAAGAACTCGGTTACGATTCCCTGGTTTGCTTCAAATTCGTCTTTGTTGGTAATCCAGACAATTTTGTAATTGTTCTTTTTTTTGACAGAAACATCTGTTTTTACACCCAATTCCATCGTTTGGAGAATAAAAGGTTAGTGTATACTGTGATTAAAGTGATTTTGAATGATTTGAGTGACCTCCTACGCCCTGAAAAAGGGCTTCGGCGGGTAAAAAACAAATGCTTGATTTTAAAATGATTGTGGCATTTCGTCATTCATAACCACTTTGCGTTGACTATAATAATGAGCGATGCGGCACTTGGCTAAAACGGGCTTTCATACCACCTGAAAATTCACCACAATAATAAGGCGCAATTGGCGCATGCGTTCCAGTATACGGAAATTTCATTTCCGTTCGATGTAAGGTTTTTGAATAATCGTTAGAAATTCAAGGCAGTATGCTCCATCCTAAGCACGTAAATATGAGTCATCCCAAATTTTTTGCGGAATGGTGCTGATTTGTACTTTTTTGACCCTGAAGGGGTCATAGTAATAACATTGGGCGTTGCCCAATGTTTTCGAATTCGCCCATTCATGGCTATTAGGGCGGTAAAGCGGTCAAAAAAAGCTTACTTATTCATTTTCCCAAAATTAGGGATGACTCATTTTTTGGTTGCCCGTTCCAGCCGGTCGTTTATAGAGTTGCCCAGGCCATGTTCCGGGAATCGCTCCGCCACGATCATATCCAGGCCCAGCTTGTCGAGGCGGTGCAGGGCAGCGTACAGGTTGGTCGCTGCTTCCGCAAGGCTTCCGGTTTCCGAAAGGATTTCCTGAGCAGCAACGCCAGGCTTGTCGATGCGATGCTGAAATAGCAGCAAGCCGATTTTTTGACCTGGGTGCGCCTGGATAAAAGCTGCGGGATCTGTCGTTAAAAATGTGCTGGTGCGTGGTGCATAGTGCTTTGACAACATGCCGGGGGCGTCCGGGGCCTCCTCTTTTTTGTTCTTCACCGCAATTTTGCCGATCAGCGCCTCAATTTCTTCCACGGCAATAGAGCCCAGCCGGTACAAAACAGCCTGGCCGCTTTCAAAACCGATGATGGTAGATTCTATGCCTTTGGCACATTCGCCGCCATCGAGCACCATTTTCAGGCTGTGGCTGAAATAGTTTTCCACATGCGCCGCGGAGGTAGGGCTGATGCAGCCAAAGGGGTTGGCGCTGGGCGCAGCCAGGGGGAAGTCAAGCTGTTCCAGCAGCGCCAGCGCGACCGGGTGCCTGGGGATTCGGATGGCGACGGAATCCTTGCCGGCCGTGACCAGATCGGGTACGCCCGGCTGTTTTTTCAGCACCATTGTCAAAGGCCCTGGCCAAAAGGCTTCGGCCAGTCGCCGGGCCGGTTCGGGTATTTCCCGCGCCAGTTTCGGCAGTTCATGTATTGACTTAATGTGGACGATCAGGGGATTGAACAGTGGCCGCCCTTTGAGCGCAAATATTTTCCGTATAGCTGCTTCGTCGTAAATATTGCCGGCAAGGCCGTACACCGTCTCGGTCGGGATGGCCACGAGCTCACCTTGCCTCAGGATTTCAGCGGCTTGGGAAATGTTGGTGGATAGGATGCTCATGGCCTGGCGTTTGTACTTAAATCGCCGCAAAGCTACAAAAAGCGCGATTGGGTGCGCTTGCATCCATCCTGGGGAACATTGAGGTATTTCCCGATAAAAGCAGTTGGAGAAAACAAAATACACTTAATTTGTAATGCATTCTTTTTGTATCGTTTACAAAAACAAAAACTTTTATGAAAAAACAATCTTATCTCCTGCTGCTGCTTGCTTTTCCACTCCTTGCCCTGGGATTGACCTGGACTTCCTGCAAGCAGAAAACCCCTGAACCGCCGCCTGCCCAACCCGAGCCGGAACCTGAATTGCACGCCGGACATTCCATCACCGACAGTACCGGCGAAATTGCAGACCATAAAGCGCATTACGACACCCTGTTAAAGCTGATAAAGGACCCATTTGCCGGGAGAAATGATTTAGGCCCCGGGCATAAACGTTTGGGCCATTATGGCATCGATGTGTCGCATTATCAAAAAGATATACAATGGGAACAGCTTGTTAAAGACAGCGTTCCCCATCCCATCAGGTTTGTCATTGTCAAGGCGACACAAGGGAAGACAATGGTAGACTCCAAATTCAACCATAACTGGGACAGTGCGCTGAAACACAAGCTACAAATCGGTGCATACCATTTTTATCGCTACAAAGATGACCCGCTGGAGCAAGCTGCCAACTATATCCGTAACGTACCAATCACTAAAGGACAATTGCTTCCCATCGTGGATGTAGAACTGGATTGCAAAGGCTGCACAACGCCCGGTATTCCAACCGATCAGATGATCGCCAACCTGAAAAAATATATCGCGGCCATCGAAGCGCACTACAAGGTGAAGCCCATCATTTACACCTATCAGGGTTTTTACCGCACCTATCTGCAAGGACATTTCCCGGATTACTATTACTGGATGGCGCTTTACAGCAACAAACCACCTCTCGGGTGGGTAAGCTCAGGCAACAGTGACGCATTGAAGGAACCAAAGATCGCGCTTTGGCAATTTACAGACTCGGGCAAGGTGCCGGGCATTGCCGGATCTGTGGATATGAGTTTTTTGATAGGTAAACTTGAAGACAAGATACTCATACAATGACTTCACGGGCAGGCGCAAACATACGTCAGCACGAATTTTTTTTCAGCCCCAGCGGGGCTAAATCTTGGTAGAATGG
>CAYVPM010000301.1:0-5040 GCA_964453475.1 uncultured Saprospiraceae bacterium
CGTCGAGGATCAGGACATCGGGGTTGAAAACCAGGGCGCGGACGAAGGAAATCAGTTGCCGTTGCCCCATTGAGAGGGTGGCGCCGCGTTCGCGCACCTGATATTGGTATCCGCCCGGCAGTTTTTTGATAAATTTGTGGGCGCCGATCATTTTGGCGGCATCTATGACCTGCTGTTCTGTGACCTGGGAGTCGCGCAGGGTAATATTTTCCAAAACGGTACCTGAAAAAAGGAACACATCCTGGAGTACCACCGCGACGCGCCGCCGCAGGGCAAAAACGTCAAATTCAGTGAGGTCGTGCCCGTCGAGGCGGATATGTCCTTGCTGGATGTCGTAAAAGCGATTGAGCAGGCTGATGATCGTTGTTTTGCCACTGCCGGTGCTGCCCACAATGGCCAGGGTTTCTCCTGGGTTTATCTCAAACGACACATCCCGCAGCACAGCATCTTTTTCAATGTCCTCAGAATAGGAGAACCAAACCTTGTCGAAGGCCACTGCTCCCCTCAATTTTTCTGGTGCAAAGCTGCCGCTGTTCTCTACCTTTTCGTTGTTTTCGAGCAATTTAAACACCCTGTCGGCTGCAATCAAGCCCATTTGGAGGGTATTGAATTTGTCGGCCAGCATCCTGATGGGGCGATAAAGCATGGAAATGTACAGCGGGAAGGAAACCAGCACACCAATGGTTACCTCCCCGGAAAGCACCCCACGGGCGCCATACCAGACCATCAGGCCCAGCGACAGCGCTGAGATGATCTCGACGACCGGAAAAAATATGGCATACGCCAGGATGGCGCGCAGGTTGGCGGATGTGTAGTTGCGGTTAATCTCCCTGAATTTCTCAGATTCCGTCGATTCGGCGTTGAAAATCTGCACAATACGCATGCCGCTGATGCGCTCCTGCAAGAAAGTGTTCATCGTCGCAATATGGTTGCGTACTTTTTCATAACTCTTGCGGACGCTTTCTTTAAACTGGATACTGCCCCATATCAACAGCGGGAACACGGATAAAACCACCAAGGTTAATTTCCAGGATGTGAAAAACATCACCGATAAAACCGCCACAATCGTTAGCAGGTCGGCGAGTATGGTCACGCTGCCTTCGCTGAAAATGGTATTGATTGACTCGATATCGTTGATCGTACGGGTCGTGCTTTGCCCAATAGGTGTCTTGTCGAAATACCGGAGGTTGAGGCTGTTTACATGGTTGAAAACCCTTATCCGCAGGTCGCGAATGGTCGCCTGCCCCAGCCAGTTGGCATGATATAGAAAGAGGTACCTAAGGATAACCTCCAAAATAAGCAGGCCAAAAATAGCGCATGCCAGCAACAGCATCCCGTTCATATCGCCGGGGGTGATGTAGTCGTCCACCATGGTCTGCAGGAGCTTGGGACGCAGCACTGCCAAAGGTGCCAACACGACGCTGAGGAATGCAGTTAGGTAGAAAGTGCCTTTGTAGGGCCTTACCATGCGCATTACCTGGCGAAACAAGGAAAAATTGAACTTTTTATTCTCAGCCATACCTGGGCTTTCAAACCCGTTTTAACAATAAAAGTTTTCTGAAGCGCAGCATAAATGTATGGCATCATAATTGTCACTTAACATAAAAGTGATTGTATTATCTTCGCCATCTACAGCGTACAAACAAATTCATTGTGAAAATAGCCTGCTTGAGAACGATCTTCCTAATGGCCATCATGCTTTTTTTTCAAAGCCTGAATGGCCAAAACGACCGGGTCAAATTACTGGAGGAAAGCCTGCGTGGGGCTTCCGGGCCTGAACGTGTGGGAATACTGCTCGAACTTTCAGACGCCTATCAAAAAGCAGGCAATCTCGACAAGGCCGAAATTATGGCCGAGGATGCAGGGAACTTTGCCCGTCGGATAAAGGATCAGGAGTTGAGGGCTGTTGCCCTAAATCTGGAAGGCAATATTATGATGGCCCGCGGCAAACGCAAGGCCAATACCCGGTTTGAACAAAGTCTGGAGATCCAGCGCGGCACAAAAAGCAGCAACAAGGCTATTGCCATCAACAACCTGGAAAATCTCCGGGTACTGGCGGAAAAAGCTGGCCGCTCAAAAGACCTGGCCGGTATTGAGGCGCAAATAGTGCTGCTGCGCAATGGCGCCAACATCGGCGACCTTTCATCAGATCTTAGCCAGTCCTTGGAAGCGCTCAGTGCGGTACAACAACAATTGGCCGAGAACAACAACAAGTACCAAGAGAGCCAGACCAAATTTCAACAACAAAGCAAAGAACTGCAAGAAGCACTTGCCGCAAGGGAAGCCGTGATCGATCAAATGTCGGAAGAACAGATGAAGACCGCCATGCTGCTCATGGAGCAAAAGGTGCTGCTCGACTCCGTGTACTACCGTGCGGGCATGGATTCCCTGGCAGTTTCGAATGCAAACCTCGCTTTACGCGAAGCCGACAGTAACCGAAAATTTCAATATGCCATCATTGCAGTATTGTTTCTCCTGGCAGGAGGCTCCACGTTTAGTTTTATACGTGCACGTCAAAACACCAAGGTTTTGGAAGTGAAAAACAAAACAATCAGGGAAGAACAAGCGCGTTCCGACAATTTATTGCTAAACATCTTACCCTCTTTGGTCGCTGAAGAACTCAAGCAACACGGGCGCACGAAAGCTCAATATTTTGAAGACGTCAGCGTATTGTTTGCTGATTTTGTAGGTTTTAGCAAAATCGCGGAGCGCTTGTCACCCCAACAACTGGTCACAGAGCTGGATACTTGTTTTCAAAAATTCGATGAAATCATTGCCCGGCACGACTTAGAAAAAATAAAAACCATTGGCGATTGCTATATGTGTGCCGGTGGCTTACCCCATGGTGGCGGCTCGAAAATGAAAAGCATTGTTTCCGCAGCAAAGGAAATGCAGGAATGGCTGGTGGCCTGGAACTTTGAGCGTGAAAAAAAGAACCTGCCCCGGTTTGATGCCCGCATCGGTATTCACCGTGGCCCGGTAGTTGCAGGCGTCGTTGGGTCTAGAAAGTTTGCTTTCGACATCTGGGGCGATACCGTAAACGTGGCAGCCAGGATTGAGCAGGCTGGCGAAGGTGGGCGCATCAATATCTCTGGCGAAGCGTATGCCATCGCAAAGGACTTTTTCCCCTGCAAGTACCGGGGGAAGATAGCAGCGAAAAACAAAGGGGAGATCGATATGTACTTCGTAGAAAACTGATCTGGCTTCACACATATTTATTAATTGAAAACCAACGGATTATCGCCCTTTTCAGGAAAAAACTAGCCTTTTTGTACCGCAAATAGCAATCTACCCGACATTCAGACGGTTTCCAAAAAAATTTAACATCCCATGCTCTCCGCCCGTTGCAGAATTTCCTACATTTGTCACGCATAAGATATCTTTCCTAATTAATCTTTTCCTCCAATACCCTCGCTTTTTTTGATAATATTCGGTTACCAAAATTTGGTAACGCGTCTAACTGTGCCTAATCCTTTATTTTAATCCTCATCTCTCATCTTTTCATCCGGTTACTATGCCAAAATTGTACATTCCCATGGGACAAACACTTACTTTATTCAATTCTCCATCAAGACTTATTACCGCCATTTTGTTGACTTGTGCCTTACCCGGCTTTTTGATGGCACAAGTAGTGCAGGTTTCGGTAACCGGCACCAACATCACTTGCTTCGGCAACTGCAATGGCACTGCCACCGCAGTCGGTTCTGGCGGATGGGCGCCCTACACCTACTTGTGGAGCAACGGCGCTACCACGGCCACCATTACCGGGCTTTGTCCGGGCACTTATTCCGTAACCGCTACGGATATTGACCTTGGGACTGGCGTTGGCTCCATCACCCTTACCCAGCCTACAAAACTTGAGGTAAACGTTCACGGCCAAAGCCAGATTTGTGGATTGGTGCCTGATGGCTGGGCAGCAGCAGTGCCTTCAGGCGGCACACCACCCTACACCTACTTGTGGAGCAACGGCGCTACCACGCCGCAGATCAACAACCTGGCTGCAGGCACCTACACCGCCACTGTCACGGATGCCAATGGGTGCACTGCTTCCGGCAGCTTTACAGTGGAGTTTTGGAACGAAGGCGTCTGGCTTATGACCTCCCAAACAAACGTCACTTGTTTTGGCTACAACAACGGCACTGCGCACGTCAGTGTTATGTCTGGAACACCACCCTACACCTACGATTGGTCGAACGACGGCCCTGAGAATCCCGACAATGACCTTGCTGACATTGTTGGACTGGCCCCCGGCACCTATACCGTGACTGTAACGGATGCCAATGGCTGCTTCAATTTTACAAGCGTTACCATTACCCAACCTGCCCTGCTGGTTTGCACTGGTTCTTCACAACCTGCCAATTGCGGCTTGGTGGGCAGCGCGACTATTTCAGCAACAGGCGGCACCCAGCCTTACAACTACCTTTGGAGCAACGGGCAAACCACACCAACCATAACGGTTCCCGCAGGCACTTATAATGCTACGGTGACAGACGCGAATGGCTGCACATGCTCTTCCAGCATTATTGTGCTAAACAGCAGCACTGCGCTCACCGTAAATGTGACGCCGCTGTCCAGTGCCGGATGTCTCGTTGGCGGCAGTGCCTCCGCTACGGCAACAGGTGGTTCGGGCAATTACGCCTACCTCTGGGATAGCAACCCGCCCCAAACCACGCAAACGGCTACCAACCTCAGCGCCGGACCACACAAAGTCACGGTGACCGACCTCGCTACGGGTTGCCAGGGAATTGGCATGGTGACCATCGCCACTGCACCGCCAGTTGTTGTTGTGGCCAACCTCGGATCAAATGCCACCTGCCTCACGGGCGGCTCTGCAACCGCAGTGGCAAGTGGCGGTATCGCTCCGTACACCTATGATTGGTCGAACAACGGGCCACAAAACCCGGATACAGACGGCCCAACAGCGACGAACTTGTTGGCAGGCACCTATACAGTAACGGTGACAGATGCCGGTGGATGTACTAAAACTGCCTCTGTTACCATCATGCAAACCCAAGGCCCCTCCGTTACCGTAATGGTGGT
>CAYVPM010000302.1:0-5037 GCA_964453475.1 uncultured Saprospiraceae bacterium
GGGCATCCAGCTCCGCTTCGGCCAACATGCGGGTGGCGCTGCGTTCGTCGGCATTGGCCTTGTAAATCGTGGAAAGCAAGGCCACCGCTTTTGGCGTGAGCGGGAGTTTCTGCCTTTTTAGGAATTCCCGGAACTGCTCGGCTTCTATTTGAGCTTGTTCGAAGTTGCCGGCATGGCTGAGCTGGTTCAACAGCGTCATGCGATTGGTCAAGGTGTCTTGCACAGGTTTTTCCTGCGCTGACGCATCAAATGCGACGGCGAAAAGCAGGGAAAGGAGGAGGGTTTTAAAATGTTGGCGCATCGGAATCGGAGAAAATCGGCACTGCAAACATACGGAAATGAATTCGATGTCGGTTATACTGTGATTAAAGTGATTTTGAATGATTTGATTGAAACAAATACCTGATTTTAAAGTGATTGTAGAATTTGTTCATTCACAACTACTCTGCATTGACGAAACAGGACAAGTATCAAACGTCAACGGAGCCGTTAAGATCGCTTAACACTAGGTTAAACAGGGGTTAAAACTGAAAATTTAAAAAGCTGCCTGGGTGCTAAAACGATTTGAGAATGAGAATATTAGTTCTTGTTAACTAAATTAATTTAAACCGGGGATGCAACTTGAACGTGATATCATTCGTCACAAGGCCGTCTATAGTTTGAAATTGCCCTACTTTTGGGCCAACGGACATCCACAATTCAAATTCATACCACAACCATGACTATCAAAAAAATTGCATCAACCACCCTTTTTTTACTGGCTATCGCTGCTTTTGCAACAGCGCAGCGCATTGCTGTTGTCGACGTTACAGCTGTTTTGGAAAGCCTTCCCGAATACCAGAAAGCACAGGAACAACTGGATAAAGTAGCGACAGCCTGGCGGCAGGAAATTGCCCAGGAGCAAGACAAAGTGAAAGGTTTATACAGCAAGTACCAGGCCGAGCAGGTGCTGCTCAGCGAAGACATGAAAAAAACGCGCGAGGAAGAAATCATGAACAAGGAAAAAGAAGTGCGCGAAATGCAGCGCATGAAATTTGGCCCGGAAGGCGCCCTTTTCAAAAAACGTGAAGAGCTGGTAAAGCCTATTCAAGACAAGGTTTATGGCGCTATTGCCCGTTTTGCAGAAGACAAAGGCCTGGATTTCATGTTCGACAAAGGGAGCGCATCAGGGCTGATTTTTACCGACAAGAAAAACGACAAAACGGAGGACTTGATCGCTGCCTTGAAAAAGGGTTGAGCAATTGGCTAAATGCTGTGTATTTTTGCCCCAATCCGACAGCTTTTGCGGATTTTTAACTATTATTGACTAAAAAATGAACAAATCAACGTTACTGACCTTCTGCCTTTCCATCCTGATGGCCACGGTCGGTTTTTCACAGAAATTTGGGTATTGCAATTCTTCTGCCTTGCTGGCAAACATCCCTGAAGTAAAGCAAGCCGACTCCGAGCTGAAAAGTTTCCAGACCCAGTTGCAAAAAAAAGGACAGGAAATGGTAAAGGCATTGCAGGACAAGGCCGGGGAGTTGAAGCGAAAGGAAGAACAAGGGACAATTTCGCCCAAAGACCTTGCCGATCAAAATGCCAAATTGGAGAAGGACCAGGAGGATATCAGCAAGTACGAGCAAGAAGTGTACAACAAACTGGCGGAAAAACGCGACGCACTTTTTTCACCGATACTTGAACGGGTCAACAAGGCGATGGCTGATGTTGCCAAAGATCAAGGCTTTATCTTTGTATTCGATACAAATTCAAATGTCCTGCTCTATGCCCATGAATCCCTGGATGTAACGGCTCAGGTAAAAGCAAAAATGGAACAATAGGCAACGGTTGACCGAAATTCTAGCCCTGAATGGGCGAAATCAAGAACATTGGGCGTATCCCAATGAATAAAGCCGAAACTATCCGCGCCCTGAAGGGGCTGCAAATCGCTCAAAAACCTTCGGGGTGCGGATACCAGCGGCGATCACTACCACCGAGCCTTGCCCTGCCAAACCATCCCTGCTCCGTTCAATCCTGCAAAACGCCGGAATTGTCGAACTGCAAGCGCGCCAAACTGGAGTAAATGCCGTTGCTGATATTCGACAGCTCGACATGGGTTCCTTGCTCTACAATATTTCCACCTTCGAGCACATAAATACAATCCACCTCGCGGATGGTCGCAAGCCTATGGGCTATGATGATGCTGGTGCGGCCTTCCATAAGATTTTCCAGCGCTTCCTGCACCAAGCGCTCGGATTCTGCGTCGAGGGATGAAGTAGCCTCATCGAGCAACAGAATACTCGGGTTGCGCAGAATAGCACGGGCGATGGCGATGCGTTGGCGTTGGCCGCCGGATAGCTTTATGCCACGTTCTCCGACAATGGTTTCCAGGCCTTCCGGGAAAGAATCGATGAAATCCCAGGCATTGGCCTGTTTGGCAGCGGCTATTATTTCGGCATCTGTGGCATTTGGCTTGCCGTACAGAATGTTTTCCCGGATGCTGCCCCCGAACAGGATTACTTCCTGTGGCACGATGGCAAAGTTTTCGCGGTAGGCAGCCAGGTCGTAATCCTGGATGTTGACGCCATCGGCAATGATTCTGCCGCCCAATGGTCTATGGAATTGCAGCAACAATTGCATAATGGTCGATTTCCCGGCGCCGCTTTGGCCGACGAGCGCCACCTTCCGACCGGCCGGGATGCTCAGGTTTACGCCTTTCAGTATGGGCATGTCGGGGCGGGTAGGGTAGGCGAACGCAACATTTGAAAACTCGATATCCCCGCTCAGCCGGCCCACTTTTTTATTGGTTTGGGGCCGTTCTTCAGACTCGGACTTGGAGCCTAGTATTTCCAGCACGCGTTCCGTGGCGCCAACCGCGCCCACCAGCTCTGGGAAAAAATTGCCCAGTCCGGCAATGGCGGCACCGATCACGGCAGTAAATGTTGCGAATGAAACCAATTGCCCTGCAGTTACTTCGCCCGATTCTACCATGCGCATGCCCATCCAGATCACAAAAAACAGCGCCCCAAACAACACTGTAATGATAAATACGGCAAACAAGGCGCGACCGGAGGCGTATTTCATGGAGATGCCCACCACGGTATCGTTTTTTTTGCGGTAGCGACCCACTTCAAACATTTCATTCCCAAACGCTTTTACTGCCTGGATGGATTGCAGTGTTTCATCCAGGATCGTATTGCTCTCCGCCAAAATCGACTGTCGCTGGCTGGAAAGCTTGCGGATGCGCCGACCAAAAATAAGGGCACCGATCACGATGATGGGGAAGGTCAGGAGCATCACTCCGGCGAGTTTGGGGGTTTGCCAGGCCAAAAAAACCACCCCGCCGATGAGCAAAACAATTTGCCTGAAAAATTCGGCCAGGACAAAGTAGAAAGTGTTGTACAGCTTTTCAACGTCGTTGGTCAGTCGGCTGAGCAGTTCGCCCACCCTGGTTTTTTCAAAAAAAACGATCGGCAGTGAAATGATCTTTTGGTACAGCGCTTTTCGGATGTCGGCCGTACCTTTTTCGCTGATTTGTGCAAAGAGCATCACACGAACGTACGAAACCACACCTTGAAAGGCCAGGAGCACAATCAAAAGTGTGCCTATCTCAATCAAACTTAAATTTAAATCGTTGGGCTTGCCTTGTGCAATATCCAGCATGAGGCCCATGCTGGCGAGGATAATCATAAAAATAGCACTGGACAATGACAGTAGCACCAGGCCAAATACAAACTGCCAACGGTATGGCCGCACGAATTCAAATATCTTTATGGCTTCCCGCAGGCTCTTCTTGGAGAATTTGGGGCGTGTTGTTTCTTCTTTTTCCATGAGGATGCAAAGTTGGCTCAACTAACGCAATTAACCGCTAAAAGTTGACCAAATTTAGATTCAGGTTGAAAAGCAGGACATCTACGCTGGAATTCATCAGATAACGGTCGTTTTTCGCAGCATAAACTTTACTTTTGTCGCGATGAAAAACTACCTCTCCCTCATCAAATTCAGCCATACGGTTTTTGCGCTGCCCTTTGCCCTCCTGGGCTTTTTTATAGCCACTGCTACTCAAAGCAGTGGATTTCAGTGGCAAAAACTGCTTTTGGTACTGCTCTGCATGGTGTTCGCCCGCAGCGCCGCCATGGCATTCAACCGCTACCTTGACCGGGATATCGACGCAGCGAATGAGCGCACGAAAATCCGGGAAATACCGGCAGGGGTTATTTCAGCCAAATCGGCCTTGCTTTTCGTGGCCATCAATTGCCTGGGCTTTGTACTAAGCACTTTTTTCATCAATTGGCTCTGCTTTTTCTTGTCGCCCGTGGCGCTTGCCGTTGTGCTCGGATACAGCTATACCAAGCGTTTTACCTGGCTCTGCCATCTGGTACTGGGCCTGGGTTTGTCGCTCGCGCCCGTGGGGGCATACCTTGCCGTTGCGGGGCATTTTGACTGGCTACCGATTGTTTTTGGCCTGGCGGTGCTGAGTTGGGTGGCAGGCTTCGACGTGATCTACGCCTTGCAGGATGAAAGCTTCGACCGGGAGCAGGGGCTGTATTCCATGCCTTCTTTTTTCGGAAAAAAACGCGCCCTCAGCATATCGGAATGGCTACACCTCGGCACGGCAGCAATGATGGTGCTGGGCTCCAACATGCTTTTCAGCGCCGTGCCGCAAACGGGCTGGCTGCTCTGGATCGGGACGGGCGTGTTTTTGGGACTGCTGATTTACCAGCATTTGTTGGTAAAGCCCCATGACCTGAGCAAGGTGAATATGGCATTTTTTACCACCAACGGCATCGCCAGCGTTATATTTGGAAGCCTGGCGATTGTAGACATGTTGACATGACGGTGGACAGTGGACGGTTGACGGTAGACGGTTGACGGTTGACGGTGGACACAGCACTGAATCATGCTTTAAACGCTGTCTTTCAGTGCTAAGGCGATAGAAAGATTAATTAACTAATCGCATGCTTGGCCAAGAAAATCGAAAAAAAGATCCATTCTCTTTAACCATAGGCGGATTCAAGTTTCAAATGCAACAGATTTAGAGTTTTCTTATCGGACATG
>CAYVPM010000303.1:0-5028 GCA_964453475.1 uncultured Saprospiraceae bacterium
GATGCAGAACGGCTTGACGACTTGCATTGGGCCTTCGAGGACCCCGCCATCGATGCCGTTTGGTGCGTGCGGGGCGGATACGGCGCTACCCGCATTTTGCCCGGTTTGGATTATGCGCTAATCGGCAGGCATCAAAAGCCGTTTATCGGGTACAGCGATGTGACAGCTTTGCATTTGGCCATTCATGCCCGCACAGGACTGGTCACGTTTCACGGACCGGTCGCCGGGGGCGATTTTCCGGAAAACACCCTTGGTCACCTCAAGGCTGTTTTGATGGATGGAATTGAAAACCATGTAATTGCAGCTCCAGGCGCTGAATTTCCCGGAGAAGAATACCGGCCATTTACCATTACAGCTGGAAAGGCTCGGGGTGCACTGACCGGCGGCAATCTGGCCTTGCTTTGCGCATTGGCCGGCACGGCATTCGAACCTGTTTTTAAAGACAAAATTGTTTTCATCGAGGATGTTGGCGAACAACCTTACCGCATCGACCGGATGTTAACCCAATTGTTGCAGGCTACTGATTTGTCAAAGGCGGCGGGTATAGCCCTGGGGGTCTTTAACGAATGTCAGCCTAAACCGGATAGCCAGTCTTTGTCCCTGCCCGACACCTTGCGCGACCGGCTGGCCGGGCTTGGTATCCCGGTAGCCTACGGCATTCCTTTTGGACACGTCAGTTATCAGGCAACCCTGCCTTATGGCATCCAGGCTGAACTGGATGCGACAGTCCAGACCTTGACGATTTTGGAGGCAGCGGTACGCTAAGGCTGGCAGCAGATACTTTCAGCCCCGCGTTTGAGTGTCACTGCTGTCAGAAAGCCGTAGATTTGCCGCCACGAATTGCTTACCCAATATCAAAAGATAGTCAACGCAGCGTGGTTGTGCATGAACAAATTCTACAACCACTTTAAAATCAGGTATTTGTTTCACTCAAATCATTCAAAATCACTTTAGTCACAGTATACAGCATGATTAAAATCAGAAATATTGCCACCATCTTTTTCCTTTTGTTTTTCGCTTCACTGCAGGCACAGGTGAAATATGGATTTAAAACGGGCCTGAATTTTGCGAAAATGAGCGGCCCTTCCGAAATAAATGATGCCGGCATGTCGCTTGAAAGCTGGAAAAACGTGATCGGCTTCCACATAGGCGTTAGTTTTTCGAACAAATTCACCGACAATTTTGGCCTTCGCGGCGAGTTGTTGTACTCCAAAAAAGGCGGAGAATACAAGTACGACGGCCAGTCGTACCGTTTTTTCAACCCTTCCGGCGGCACCATTTACTCCACCGGGAATTCTAAATACCTGATCAACATCAGCAATGCCTACCTCGATCTGCCCGTGATCGCTTATTACAGGGCCGGCGATTTTGAGTTCTCTGCCGGGGGCTATGTTGGGCTTATGGTGCAATCAACCGGGGAAGGTTCCTTGCTTTATTCAGGCGGAAAGACGCAGAATACCCCCGTGACGATACCCGACACGGAGTTTTTCCTGAACTATAACTACCGCAAAGACGATCCCGGCGGCGCATCTGGCGATGAAGTACAAGTTGTGAAAGTCGACAACCAAAACCTGGAACTGCCCAAATCATTTGGCGCTTACTATGATGCGCCACAGGGAACAGGCCGTTATTTCAATGCGCTCGATTATGGCCTGGTTGGCGGTTTGTCTTATTTTTTAAGCAGTTCCCTGTACCTGAGCGCCCGGGTTCAGTACGGCCTGGCAGACATCACGAACAACAGCGCCGATATCCAAAAAGCCAGCACAGCGCCCGATAAGTCCTTGATTTACCGCAACGACAACGACAAGAACTTTGTCATTCAAGCCTCGGTAGGGTTTAGTTTTTAAGCGAAAATCGACCAAATTGTTATAGTCAACGCAAAGTGGTTATGAATGACGAAATGCCACAATCATTTTAAAATCAAGCATTTGTCTCACTCAAATCATTCAAAATCACTTTAATCACAGTATACATAAAAGTGCCTTAGAGCGACATACTCGACCTAAGGCACTTTCGTTTTAAAATAAGGGCCTATTTTCGCACTTGATTATTGTCCAGTTGAATTATCCCCGCCCTCGCTTTCTTGCGCTTGATTTTATCAACCTAACCAAACCTTTCTGATGTTTTCAAAACCGATATTCCGTTTTTCTTTGTTGCTGCTGTTCGTTTTTGCCGCGTGGCAGGGCTGTAAAAAATCTGACTTTGAAAACGCCGAGCTTGGCGATCATACTGCCGAGTTTGCTTTTCCATTGTTCAGCACCGATTTGAAACTCAAGGACTTGCTGATTAATGTCCTGAACGACACCCTCTCCGGCGATACCATTTTTATCAACCCGGACAATACCATGACCCTTTTTTACTCCGGGGATGTGGCGGAAAAACCGGCGTCTGATATTTTCAAGTTCCTCGAATCGGGCCTTGTGCCGCTCAACAGCGATACGGTGGTGAACCCTATCCAGGCGCCCAACGGGGTGAGCATTACCCAGGCCAAGTTGAAAGGGGGACAAGTTTCATTTATTTTCAGCAACCCGACCACGGAAATTATTACGGGTTATTTCGGCATACCCGAGATGACCTTGAACGGGGTCGGATTCAACCACCCGTTCACATTGGAACCCGGCGAACAAAACAAGGTGTTTGGCCCCTACGACATGAATGGCTACGAGCTTAATTCGGCAAGCAACACCCTTACATTTGCCTACGCTGCCTACAAGCCGGATGGTACCAAGATCAAGATACCAAACCAGCCCAATGGGTTTCCCAATGCTTTTGTCGTGTTCCTGAACCTCAAATTCAAATATGTGCAGGGCTATTGGGGCTACCAACTGTACGAACTTACCCGCGACACCATTGAAATCGACATCAACCAGACCGACCTGCGCGGCGATATCAAAATAAAAAACCCCAAAGTAACCATGCGGGTACGCAACTCCTGGGGCTTCCCCACGCGCGGGATTATCAAATACTTGAGCTTTATCGGCCAGAATGGCGAAGAGCTTCAATTGACGGGTTCCGTGTTCCAAAGTGACGGCACCATCACTTACGCCGATTTTGCCTACCCTTCTTTTGTGGCAGGAGAAGTTGGCCAGGAAAAAATTACCGACTTCGTATTGGACGAAAACAATTCCAACATCGCCGACATCTTCAACCTGCAGCCTGTACGCCTTATCTATGAGGTAGATGGGGTGAGCAACGCCCAGTTGGACCCGGACCTGATCGGTTTTATGACAGACGAGAGCGTTTTGGGCTTGCAGATGCGGGTACAGTTGCTGCTCGAAGGCTCTGCCCGGAACTTCGGTGCGGAGCAAACCCTCAACCTCGATTTCGGCGAATTCGGCAGCCTCGACTCCGCAAACATTGAATCCGTAGAGTTCAAACTGGTTACTGAAAATGGCACACCCGTGGATATTGACGCCCAGATATATTTCAAGGACGCCAGCGACAACATCGTGGATTCCCTGTTTGACGCCGGGGGGCAAAAAATTATGAAGGCAGCGCCGATCAATACTGCGGGAATCGCGGATGGCTCTACCCGCACCGAAACCTTTATAACCATGACGGCTGCCAGGTTCGATAAAATCCGAACCACCAAAACTGCTTTCCTGAAGGCGTATTTCACCACAGCACAAGGAGGCGAAATCCCTGTCAAGCTCCTTGCCGACAATACGGCAGTGGTAAAAATGGGCATCAAAGTGAGAAAACGGTTGACTGGAGGATGAAGCCAAGCTGCATCACGTTTAACTTGTTTCCTGGTCTAACCGTTTACCATTTTTCTTCTTCAACCATATGTTAAAGCATCATATTTATTTGAAAACCAGTTTTTTAGGCAAGTGTAGCATGGCCTTTTTGGCCCTTTTTTGCAGCTTCCGTATTGCAGCACAGCAAGAATTGATGTTGCATGCCTTGCCGGATGTCTGGCACAGCACTTCCACCAACCCCGCCTTTTTTCCGGAAGGCAAAAAGTTCATACTCGGGCTGCCAGGTATTGGCCTGGATGGCGCCCATTCCGGCGACGTTTCCTATCGCGATGTCTTTGTTAAGGACGGGGACCGTACCGTGCTGGATTTTAGCAAAGTGATCAGCAAGCTGGACTTTACCAATGAGGCCCGTTTCGACCAGCGCACGGAAATCGTGAACCTCGGCATCCGCTTGCCGGGCAAAATAATGTTACAGGCGGGCTATGCCAACCGGCTCAGCGGTATGCTTGTTTACCCAAAAGCACTGCCCGAATTATTGTGGCTCGGCAACGGCCCTTTTGTCGGCCAAACCCTGAATATCGGCCTTAAAATGGACGTAGCCGACTGGAACGAATGGAGTGTGGGTTTAGCCAGGCAATTCGGCCCCTTGTCGGTAGGCCTGCGCGGCAAACTACTCACGGGTGTCAGCGCGCTCATGACCGACCCTGCCCATATTGCAGCATCAGTGTACACCTCGCCGGATATTTACCAACTGTCGCTGCATACCGATTTTGGCTTCTACTCAGCTTCCATCATCGAAGCCATTGACACTTCCAACCTCGGTTTCGACCTCAGACTGGCCGACCTGAAGCGGAAGGCATTTTCCAAAAACACCGGAACTGCATTGGATATTGGCCTGAAATACCAAGTGAATGAGCGCATTACCCTCGATGCCAGCATTTTGGATTTGGGTGCTTCCATCAAATGGGATACCAAAGCCAATCATTTTTTGAGCCAGGGGGATTACACCTACGATGGCCAGACTTTCCCAGGCAGCGACATTATCAACGGCATTGACAGCCTCGGTTTCGATTTGGCCCTGGATACGCTCAACGACATTTTCAAGTTTAACAAAACGCCGACTGAATTTACCACCAAACTCCCCCTGCGCGGGTACTTTGGCGGCTCCTACAAGTTTAGCAAGCGTTGGGTGTTTGGCTTGAGCGCCTATTTCACGCACCGCGAAGACGCCAAAAATACCTTCGCAATGGGCGGCTCGGCGCGTTGGACCCCTATGAAATGGCTCTCAGTTGGCGCCATGTACAGCGTCAACCGCCGCAGCGCTGCCAAC
>CAYVPM010000304.1:0-5012 GCA_964453475.1 uncultured Saprospiraceae bacterium
CCCATTTATTTTTGCACCGGTCACAGCGCCATTGATGAGGTTGCTGGTGCCGATGGAATTGGGCGCCATATCTGCGTTTATCACGGCGCCGGCATTGATTTGCAGGTTGCTCGCCGTACCTGATACGTCGCCACCAAACGCAGTGCTTGTGGTCAAATCATCGCTGGCATCGGTATCGCCGGTATTGATGACAATATAGTTACTGCCCGAAAGGGTAACGTCAATGCCCGCGCCGGGCAGCACAGCAAATGAGCCCGACTGGTCTGCAGCAGGTGCCCAGGCTGTTCCATTCCATTTCAATACCTGGCCGCTTGCAGCGCCCATATTGGCCAATTTTGTAGCCGTCACCGCACCACTGGCGATTTCTGAAGTATTAACCGCATTGTCGGCGATTTCAGAGGAGCCAACGGCATTGTCCGCTATTTCAGCTGAAGTGACCACGTTGGGTTTGATTTGCAGGTTGCTGAACAGGCCTGATACATCGCCATTGGCCATAGAGGTATTTGTCAGATCATCTGCGGCATTCGTATCACCGGAGTTGGTGATGGTGTAGTTGGGCGCCGTGCCGGAAATGGTGATGCCCGTTCCGCCTGTCAAGGCCACGTTTCCTGTATTGTCCGTTGCGGGCGCCCAGGCCGTGCCATTCCATTTCAGCACCTGGCCGTTGGAAGCACTCATGCTGGCCAATTTTGCTGCAGTTACAGCTCCGTCGCTCAACTCCGCTGTGCCAACTACATTTGATTTTAATTGCAAGTTGCTAAAAGTGCCGTTTACATCGCCGTTTGCCTGTGATGTAGTGGTAATATCGTCGGCAGCATTCGTGTCGCCGGTATTGACAATGGTGAAATTGTTGAATCCGTTGGTGACGACAGAAATTCCAGTTCCCGAATTGAGGCCCACGGCGCCTTGTTGTACAATGGTTTTGAACACGTTTGAGACCCGCCCTTGGGCATCTACCGTGATGACCGGTATCTCAGTCGCGCTACCATAAGTGCCGGCCGTGACGCCTGTGTTCGTCAAGCCAATAGTCCCCGAAGTTGTGATCGGGCCACCCGACAGACCGGAGCCGGTATTGATCTGGGTGACTGTACCGCCACCGCCGCTGCCGCCAACATTGTCATCGGCAGGCGCCCAGGAAGAGCCGTTCCATTTCAGTACCTGGCCATTCTGAGCTGATTGCTGCGCGATGCCGAGCGGGCTGCCTGCCAAACCATTCCCGGTCAAGGACGCATTGGTGAATGCCGTTTGAGAACCCCAGTTGTCGGAGCCGCCGCCACCGCCGCCATTTTGAGCATATAGGGCATAAGGCACGCTCAATAACTGTGCGGAGCCCAGCTCGTCAAAAACATTGGGCGAGCTTTCGATGCTGACAGTAAGGTATTTGGCGCCGCCGCCCCAGCTGATGGAAGGAAAATCGCCTTGCAGCGGTGTGCCCTGGCCGATTACCAGGTTGACCAGTCCAAATTCATTGGTAGAGGTAGTGTGTTTTTCGTAATAGGCAATTGGTCCATTCTGGGAGCCGCTTCGGATGGCAAAAAGCAGGGAAACGGTTTGATTGACAATGGGCGCGCCGCTGCTGTTGCGTACGACACTCTGGTAGTTAAAACCTTGCGGGGCGCCTTGAGAAAAGGCCGACGCCAGCAGGATTCCCGAAAAATACAGGGTGAGGAGAAAACGTTGTGTCATGGTATACAACTGTTTTGGATAGTTCAACTGAGAAAAGATGAGAGAGTGGATTAAAAGCAGTAGTGTTGGTTTTTCGATCTGTCTGACATAGAGGGGGGATTATTGGCGCAGCACCCGGACGGTTGCCGTGCCTTTGGTATTGGCATCCTGAATTTGAAGGAAATAAAGCCCGGGAGGCCATTGGCTCGCGTCGAGGAGGCTGCCTTCAGGCGCCAGAAGCGCTTGGGGTTGCAGTACCTGGTGGCCCAATACATCGAAAGCACTCACCTGGAGGGCAGATTTTTCAGAAGGCGAATAGCGGATATTGAATACACCGGATGATGGATTGGGGAAAACCTCAATGCCCAGCAGTTCCAGGTCAATATTCCAGGTAGAAACAGGCGCACAAACATCAGGCTGGTGAAATCCTTGGGTAACTTTGAAACCCGAAGCGCCGACAGTGTTGATCACCACCTCGCCAACCGTCCAGGAAACCTGGTAATTTCCTTGCGCACCAGAGCCTCCGGTTGAGGCTAATACTTGCATACAGAGCCCGTAATTTTGGCTGGAGCACAATACAGGCAGGAAAAAACAGGAGAGAAAAAGTAATCGGTTCATAGTAGTGGATTGAAAATTGATGTACAAAGGAAAAGAATTTTTTGCAACAATCGGCCCAAATGTAGTGCGCTTGTCGGCTTTTTGTCAGATTTGCACCTTCATTAACGAGATCTTTAGCCGATGGTCACTATAAAACATCAGTTCTTTTTCCTTTTGTTGCTGGTATTATCGGGTGGCATGTTGTCAGCACAGTCCAATACCAAGCAAACTTCCAAAATCATCCAAATTCTTGTCACGGAGGAGGCTCGCTTCAAGGCAATGATTGACAGAGATTCTGTTGCCCTGCTCCAGTACCTGTCGCCCGATTTGGTGTACATTCATTCCAATACGCTGGTAGAAAGCAGACAAGAGCATATCCATGCCATAACCTCTGGGAAAATCATTTACCAAATCATGGATCGCTCCCAAAACAATGTTCGGTTTTATGGAAAAATAGCCATCAACACCGGCAATATCCGTGTGAAAGGAATCATTTCCGGCAACCCTTTCGATGTTAATATGTTGTACACCGCAGTGTACCAAAAGAAGAAAAAACGCTGGCTTTTGCTGAGTTGGCAAACGACGCGAAAGCCCTGAGTGTACCGCATTTATGCAGCAGAAGAACAATAAACAAGCAACCGCGCCGCTGCGGGAAGGCACGGATTATTACCTTGAAAAAGGCGCCTGGGTGTTCACCGAACACTTCCTGCGCAGCCGTGGGTATTGTTGTGGCAGTGGCTGCCGGCATTGCCCTTATGACAAAAACGGCGGACAAGAAATTAAGGGAAACAGCGAAAAGGGGCACTAACGCTCGTCCAATCCTTCCAATTTCAAACCCTGGATAATGGCGATCAATTTCTCGGCATATTGCTCATCCGCCGAATAAGCGCCAGTGCCGAGGCCGGCTGCCCAGCCGCGATGATCATTTTTGGGCAACTCGAAAAGTGCCGAAAATGGCGCTGTTTTCCTTAAAAACAAGCTTTGTGCCCGAAAACTGCCCCATAGGTTGGGGAATACGTCGACTTCAGTTGCCAGGTCAGCGTTGGCATCCAGGTCGGTAAAATGTGCGGCATCGCAAAAGGAAGGTTGGCAGGACCGCAGGAAAAAATTGTTTGTTTCCCTACAAATCGGGTCATCGCCGGCATTGCTGGCCAGTAAGGCTTGAGCCAGCAGGACGCTCGCCGGAACCCCATAGCGCCGCATCTCGGCAATGGCCACCGGACTGAACCGCTTTACAAAAATGGAGCAACGTTCTGCCGCTTGATGTACTTGTTGCCTGGGGACAGAATAACGCGCTGCATAGCCCGGATCGATGACATGCGTCAGATTGTCCCAGGCGCCTTCTTCCAATTGTATATCCTGGCGCCTTTCACGGTAAAAACCCAGCAAGCCGAACAAATCGTTGTCCCCCTGGCTCAGGTATTGCTGCATTTCATTTTTTTCTATCGAAACCGGGCCTAACGCGATGCGGATGGCATCGCTCCATACAAAATAGGCCAAGGCGGAAAGCACGAGCAGCTTCCAGAAGAAAGATTCCAATTGGTTTGCTGCCGGATGGGTTTCGGCATGGTACGGGGCATTGCCAATGCTGCCGTATGATGGTTGAAAAGTTGCCATAGTCATGGATATTTAAGCGTTCATGCGCTGATTTATTGGAAAAAATCAATCTTTGCCTTGTTTGAGGAGACAAAATTAAACTATTTGTTTTATTTAAAAAATAGTTTTAAAACATTTTTGTTTAAATATTTATCAGCCATGGCTCCTAGGCTCAATTACGCATCCTTTAATTCAAATTCGACATGAACTGGCACCTACTTCAAGGAGATAAAGTCCTAAAGCTTACAGGAAGCCAGTCAACAGGGCTATCGGCATCCCAATCGGAAGAACGTTTGTTGGAATACGGCCCAAACGTCTTGGCGCAAAAAAAGAAGAACCCTGCATGGCTTCTTTTTCTGCTCCAATTCAAGGATGTAATGATCCTTATCCTGATCGCCGCAGGCATCATTTCCGGCCTGGTGGGCGAATTAGTCGACACCCTGGTGATCTTGATTATTGTGCTGTTGAATGCTGTGGTGGGGTTCTTTCAGGAATACAGGGCTGAAAAAGCGATGGAAGCCCTGAAGTCGATGACAGCGCCAAATGCGACAATCCTGCGCAATGGAGCCCCCGCGATCATCCCAGCAGCGCAGGTGGTGCCGGGTGACATTGTGCAGCTGGAAGCAGGCAACCTGGTACCCGCTGACATCCGACTGCTGGAAAGCCACAGCCTGAAAATCGAAGAAGCCTCCCTGACAGGCGAATCCCTGGCCATAGAAAAACAGACAAATGCGCTGGAGTCGGAAGAGCTTTTACTGGGAGACCACACCAATATGGCCTATAAAGGGACCATGGTAACTTATGGCCGCGGCAATGGGGTTGTTGTCGCAACGGGCATGCACACGCAAATTGGCCAAATCGCAGAACTGCTTCAAAGCGACGAATCAGACACGCCCTTGCAAATCCGGCTTGCCGATTTCAGCAAAAAACTGTCGTACGCCATTCTTGCTATTTGCCTAGTCATTTACATTACCGGCCTTTTTCGCGGAGAGGAACCCATACGAATGTTGTTGACCGCCATCTCGGTGGCCGTCGCGGCAATCCCGGAAGCATTGCCGGCTGTTGTCACCATTGCATTGGCCTTGGGCGCCCGTCGGATGGTGCAGAAAAACGCGTTGATCCGAAAGTTACCCGCTGTGGAGACACTCGGATCT
>CAYVPM010000305.1:0-5006 GCA_964453475.1 uncultured Saprospiraceae bacterium
CTCTTCGCCTGCGCCCACGAGCAGGCGCTTGCCTTCGCGGGGCAGGGTTTTGAGCTGAAGAATGCTGTTTTTGTAAGAACAGTGTTCGCTCCACATAACCGAAAAGATGCTTAGTTCGGTGAAATTGGGCACGCGGCCCAGGAGTTCTTTGATTTTTTCAAATTCGTCGGCGGTAAGGCCCAGGTTTTTGGCAATTTCTACAGTTGACTCCATGCGGTGCGCGGCGTGTTTGTGTTGTGAGAAGATGAAACATTTGTTTCGCGCCGCAAAAGTAGAGAGAGTTGGGGAGAATAGTGCCGGGAATTAGGGGTTTTGAGCAGGAAGTTTGGCCTGGAAAGGAAAATGTTTTGCATTCATACCCAACCTTGCCGCCCTGCTCCTGCGTAATCCCCAAAAAATTAACCGATATGATTAAAATCAACCGATTCCTGCTTTTGGCATGCTTTGCCCTGTTCTCGGCTACGGCCATGAACGCACAACAATTCTTTTTCTCTTCCGAGCTGCCCGGAACCTGCGGCTCCTCCGATGGCATCATCACCATTGTTCCGACACGCGGCGTGCCGCCGTTCTCCTATTTGTGGAGCAATGGCGCTACTACCCTCAGCGTGCGCAACATCCCAAAGGGAACTTATGCTGCTACCATGACGGATGCCTCCGGAGCTACGGCAGTTCATAGCCATATCCTAAACAGCAAGGAGTTCGATCTGAAGCTGAACAATAGCTTGCCCGCCGGTTTTTGCAACCCCAATTCCGGCTTGTTGGCCATCGACCCACTTGGCGGGCTGGCGCCTTTTTCTTATAACTGGAGCAATGGCCAGACTGGCGCTGTTGCGCAAAACCTGGCCATCGGAACCTATAGTGTAACGGTTACGGACGCTACTGGCTGTACCGCAGAAGGAATCTACCATGTTGGCGCGCCACATTTCCAATACTATCCAATTGCCTCCATAATAACGGTGGATGAACCGGACTGCATAAATACCAGCAACGGATCGCTTCGGGCGGATATGAGTCAAAGCGGTTACCTTCCTTACACCTATCAATGGAGCAACGGCGCCACCAGCCCAACCATTGGCAACCTTCAGGCAGGCAGCTATTCCGTGACCATTACTGATGCATTGGGTTGCACATCGGATAATCAGCTTAACCTGGAAAAGAAAATAACCATGGCAGGTAGCGTGGTTTGCACAGGCAGTGATTCCGGCACTGCAAGCGCTTTACTGGTAAATGCCACCTCGCCCGTGACTTACAGCTGGAGCAACAGCCAGACGGGGCCTGCGATTGCCAACCTTGCAGGCGGCGACTACAGCGTTACGGCAACCGATGCGAATGGTTGCAGTTCAGTGGGGAACACAAGGGTGACCATCCCGGGCCTGAGCTTGAACAATCAGTCTTCAAAATGCTTCAGCGGGAATGGCGGTTCTGCCTATTGTTACTTGCTTAACGACCAGCCGATTAGTTTTTTGTGGGACAACGGCGAAACGAACGCATGGGCCACAGCCCTCAGCGCGGGCATGCACACCATAACCGTCACCACTGCTCTCGGATGCATATTGAATGGCAGCATGACGATACCCGCCCCGTTGGCAGCGCCCATAACGATCAGTACCGCACCAACAGCCGCAAATTGCATCAATAACCAGGGAGGCGCCATGAATTTATCCGCTTCTGGTGGTGTACCGCCTTATTCCTATGCGGTTTACGGCCCAAACGGCTTTTCTGCCAGCGATTTGGCGAGCCTTCAAAACCTGCAAGGGGGTGAATATTATGTTTATGTAAATTCGTCAAATATTTATTGCTATGGAAATCAAATTATTACAATACCAGAAGTCAACGGATTCGAGCCGAGATTGGAAGTTGAAAGTATTGACTGCCTCACCGGCTTTGGGGCAGCGGCAATACTAGGCGTGACAATGCCTGGTGTCAGTTACACATGGGGGAATGGGGCTAGCACTCCTGCGCTGTTCAACCTGACACAGGGCGCCTACAATGTCACGGTCACAGGTGCTGGATCATGTGTCAAATACTTTCAGGCTTATATTTACGAAGATGACAGCCTCCAAATTAACAACTGCGCTGCAGCGGTGTCCGGGCGACTCGTCAATGATTTAGGGGCGCCGGGTTGTACTGGCACAGTGGGCATTCCTTTTGAGGTGATCCGTACCCAACCTTCCGGCGCTTTGAATTTCACAGATGCTGCCGGGCTCTATACCGTCAACTTACCGACCGGCACTTATGACCTGGAGCTGCCACAATACGATCCGGCTGACATTGCCTGCCCTGCCACGGGGAAACATACCATAAATGCAATTTCCGGCTTCGATGTTTTTGGGATGGACTTCCATTTCCTGAATCCTAACAATACCGATCACCGTGTGCGGCAGCGCCCATTGCGCACCGCCCAACCAGGCTATCCTTATTCTATCCGCCTGGAGGTTTGCAATGATGGGCTTACTGCCAATCCGGGCACCCTCGATTTAAGTTATGCCAACTTTTTTGGTGCAGTTTCTGGCAACTATTTTGCGCAGCAAAGCGGCGCATTTGTTCTGAATAGCGAATTGACCGGAATACCCAACAACAGCGCTCAGTTTGCATTCCCGGCCATCACACCAGGCAATTGTGCGCTACTGCAACTTGACCTTGCTACCCCCACTACAACTCCCCAGAACACTTCGTTTTTGAACAGTGCCACTGTTTCGCCTTTCAGCGGCGACCCGACGCCGGCCAACAACATTTCGGCCTTGTACAACACCGTCATGGCCGCCTTCGATCCAAATATAGTACTGGCATACCCTGCCCGCAACGGCAACCCCAAAGACGGCGGCGAAATTATCCGCTACCAGGACAACACCATTGTGTATCAGATTTTTTTCCAGAACACGGGCAATGCCAATGCCGACCTGGTGGTGGTAAAAGATACCGTCGACAGTCACCTCAACCTGGCTTCTATCCGCAATATCACAGCTTCGCACAACATGAAAATTGCGATGGAAGAAACGGGCGATGTGCTGGTATTCAGGTTTGACAACATCAATTTGCCGGATTCAACCAGCGATTATGCAGGCAGTATCGGCTCTATCCAATACGAAATTGACCTGAAACCGGGGCTGGATTTGGGAACGGAAATCAAAAAACAAGCTGCCATTTTTTTCGATTTCAACCCGCCTGTAATCACCAACCAGAACACCCTGGAACTGGTGAGTTTAAGCCGTCTTCAGCAGCCGCGCATGGGTAATGCACTCAGTACGCTCCCCAACCCGGCAGATGACTATCTGGGTGTGTATTGCGATGAACCAGGCGCACTGAAAATGTACAACTCGACAGGAGTACTGATTTACAGCCAACAAGTTGACCGCGGCCTGCAACGCATTGCCACAGTGGAATTGCCCGCTGGTATTTACCTGCTTAATCTGGAGTCAGGTGGGACGGTACGGAACGGAAAGGTTGTGGTGCAACATTAATAAGACTTTTTTTAGCGATTTTTGGAAAAATGGGCCATCCTGAGAAATTCAGGGTGGCCTTGTTTTTCAGCACTCCCCGCTATTGGACAATTCCATGCATTGCTCACAAATTTGTCCGCCAGAAAACATCTCCCGCCAAAACGTTCTTCCTCGAAAGTTGTTAGGTGTTTTTCAAGCGTTTGTACGCAAAAAAATACCTACTCATGTTGAAACAACTCATCCTTTCCAACCTCGCAGCGGCCGTGCTGCTGCTATCCTGTAATGCTTTTTCCGGCAAAAATGATACTCCGAAAACCGTGGAAAGCCATCCCACGGAAACCACTCCTGTTGTGTACGGGAAACTCGACACCGCTACCTTTGCTTCCGGCTGTTTTTGGTGCGTAGAAGCCATTTTTGAAAGCCTGAAAGGGGTGAAAGAAGCCGTTTCTGGTTATTCCGGCGGCCGTACCAATAACCCGACCTACGAGGAAGTATGCTCCCACACCACTGGCCACACCGAAACAGTGGAGGTTTACTATGACCCGGAATTGATTTCCTATCAAACGCTGCTGGAGGTGTACTTTGCTTCCCAGGATCCGACGCAGGTAAAAGGGCAAGGTCCCGACCACGGCGACTCCTACCGCTCTGTCATTTTTTACCGAAATGAAACGGAGCGCAACCAGGCTGAGACCTACAAGAAACAACTAAACGATTCCGGCAAATACAGCAAACCCATCGCCGTCATCATCGAGCCTTTCAAGGTTTTCTACATGGCGGAGGCATACCACCAAAACTACGAAAGGAACCATCCAGAGAACGGATATGTTCGGAATGTCTCCATTCCGCGCCTCAACAGGATGAAAGCGCAATTCCCGCAATTGCTGAAAGGTCCAGAGTGATGGACAGCTGATAAGTGCTGACGAAAAAGGCAACAATTGCAGGAAAATACCCATTCAACAAGCACTTTTTCTCCTTTTGACTATGGCTTGCTGGAAAGTCTTATCTTTGTATTAAATTCAAGTTTTATGACAGAAGTATTGGTAAAAATACCTGACAGCCAATTACCCTTTTTTCTTGATCTACTTGAACTACTGCAATTTGCAGAAATAGAAGAGATAAATAGCCAGAAGTTTTCCAAAAAGGAGTTTCTGAATCAATTCAGCGAAGCCTTAAATGAGGCTAAACTTCATTTAGAGGGTAAGGTAAAACTTCGGCCCATTAAAGAGGTTTTGAATGAGCTTTGAGATAGTCGCCACAAAAATCTTAAAGAGTTGGAGGATCATATCGCTGCCTTTTTTAATGAAGAATAGTAATTTATCCTTCTCTTGGCTACTGTAGTTCTAAAGTTACTGAAAAGCCATAATTATTTGACAACATAAAAATCATGGGAAACCAGTGGCTTGGGGCAAAAGGCGCCCTGCTCGATGAATATGAACGCGCCCTGACTGACCTGAAAAGGACGATTTCTGGAATAGAAGACGTCGAACTGGCGACCATTGTCGACCCGCATACCAGCGACCCCGATTGCCACTCCATCCAGACGGTGTTGACCCATGTGGTGCGCTC
>CAYVPM010000306.1:0-5004 GCA_964453475.1 uncultured Saprospiraceae bacterium
AATGTAGCAAAATCCGTCTCGTGGTGGGCCAGGTAGGCAATACGCCCCAATTCGAAGCTTTCCCCTGGTATTACCATCCTGCCGTATTGCCCAACGGCAGGCACCCCATCGTAAAAAACCTCGACAGGGTAGACCTGCATTTTTGTTCATCCATTGACACCATCCGCACCAAAACACCCGTCAAAAAGACGGTAGTGCTCAGTTCAAGCAAATACAGCCGCTTGCAGTTCAGCCCTATTGAGCTGAATTTCGAGATACTGAAATACGAGCCAGACCCCGCCAAGTTTGACAAAGGGATGCAGTCTGTTGGGGTTTTGCTGGAGGGTGTTTTCCCTTCTGCCTTTGAAAACCGCGTTTCTGAAGACATGCTAAACGGCTTGAAGCAACTGGGCATGGAATTTCGCCCGCTGAGCGAGCCCACCCGCATGTTGGTAATCAGCGACGGCGACGTGGCCGCCAACTATGTGCGCGATGCCGCACAAAAGCAGTGGCTCCCCCTGGGTTTCAACCAGATGGAGAATGTTACCTATGCTAACAAAGAGCTGATGCTCAATGCCATAGAATACCTGATCGACCCGAACGGCGTCATCGCAGCCCGAACCAAAGAGGTCAAGCTCCGCCTGCTCGACTCCGTGCGGGCACAAAAGCAGGGCAATATGTGGCGCGCCTTGAACCTTGGATTGCCTTTGGTCTTGCTGGGTATTTTTGGCTGGTTTTTCAACTGGCGGCGGAAAAAACGCTACGGAAAAGCCTAAAATCAGTTTATTGTGATAAGAAGGATCGTAAAAATGACATTCCGCGAAGATGCCGTTGAAGCATTTGTTTCGGATGTTTTTGAAAACAGCAAAGCCCAAATCCGCGCTTTCCCGGGATGCCGGCACATGGAATTGTTGCAACATACACAATCACCCAACGTACTTTTCACGTTAAGCTACTGGGACGATGAAGCAGCGCTGAATGCCTACAGGGCCTCTGCACTTTTTGCAGATACCTGGAAAAAGACAAAAGCCCTGTTTGCCGAAAAGGCCGAGGCATGGTCGACGACGGTACTTGACGAACCGTTCGTTTAGTTGTTTGTTTATAGGTTTATAAGTTGTTCATTTCCCTGCACCCTGGAAACATGCCCAAAACCACAAAACCCTTGCTTCACTGTTGAAACTATACTGTGATTAAAATGATTTTGAATGATTTGAGTGACCTCCTACGCCCAGAAAAAGGCCTTCGGCGGGTAAAAAACAAAAGCTTGATTTTAAAATGATTGTAGTATTTCGTCATTCATAACCACATTGCATTGGCTATAAGTAGCTCAAAAAAGCTCAAATGTTGTGCAACCCGTCCACCCTCCTTCGCTAAAGCTACGGCGGGTAAACCGTCCACCGCCCACCATTATTTCAAAAATTTCAAGTTATGACAACCATACAGCGTTCTTTTTCGATTGTTTTTTTGTTTTGCTTTACCCTGACGACTGCCGTTCAAGCGCAGGGCATTGAGTTTTTTCACGGTACCTGGCAGGAGGCTTTGGCCAAGGCCAAGGCGGAGGAAAAATTGATTTTTGTGGATGCCTATGCCGCCTGGTGTGGCCCCTGCAAGCGCATGGCAAAAGAGACTTTCCCCGATCCGAAAGTGGGCGAATATTTCAACGCCAATTTCCTGTGCCTGAAAATTGACATGGAAAAGGGCGAAAACGCTGAGTTTGCAGGCAAATACCCGGTTAATTCATACCCAACCCTGATGTTTATCGACGACACAGGGAAGATCGTGCTGAAAGAAATAGGCGCCAAGAATGTGGACCAACTGCTGGAAACCGGCAAAAAAGCCATGGGCAAAAACGATAGGTCTATTAATTATGAAAAGAAATACGAAGCGGGTGACCGCGACCCAAAGATGTTGTTCGACTACGTGCGCGCGCTCAACGCCTCGGGCAAATCTTCGCTGAAAGTCACCAACGATTACCTGAACAGCCAGCAGGACTTGACCACAGAGTTCAACCTGCGTTTTATCCTCGAAGGCGCCGTTGAGGCCGACAGCCGCGTCTTCGACTTGCTGTTGAAATACCAGGACAAAATTGTTGCCGTAAGCAGCCAGGAACAGGTGGACAATAGAGTGGAAAAAGCCTGCAAAAACACCTTGAGCAAAGCCATAGGATTCAAAAGTTTAACACTGCTTCACGAAGCGAAAGAGAAAATGAAGGCCGCGAACAAAAGCCGGGCCAATGCCTTCGCGTTGGATGCCGACATGAGTTTTTACAAAGCTGTGAAGGATCCGGGCAAATTTTTGAATGCTGCGAAGAAATACCAATCAACTGAAGTCAAAAACAATGCTGCGAAATTGCATGATCTGGCCGTCAGCTTGCTGCGCGCTTTTCCCGAAGACAAAAAAGTAGTGGCACAAGCGGGCAATTGGGCAAAAAAAGCGGCCGAAACGGGCGGCCTGGCAGATTATTGGATGACCCTCGCCGGGGTTTACAGGATACAGGGCGACAAGAAAAAAGCGCGGGCTATTGCCTTGAAAGCCAAAGAAATAGTGGGCGAAAGCGATGCGATGCTGAAAAATAAAATCGAATATTTCATCCAATCCCTGGAAGGTTAACAGCAGTGTTGTTGATAACTTCTGCCCTTTCCAATCTCAAAGAATTTTACCTTTACAAGAAAATCCGCCTCCGGCTCAGCGCACATGAGCAATTTCGTCGTTTCTGCCCGTAAATATCGTCCCCAGCGTTTCGAAGACGTTGTGGGCCAGCAGCACGTTGCCGGCACCCTGAAAAACGCCCTGGCTACCGACCACGTCGCCCATGCGTTTTTATTCACAGGGCCACGCGGGGTAGGGAAAACGACCTGCGCCCGTATCCTCGCCAAAATCCTCAATTGCGAAAACCGGACAAAAGACTTTGAGGCTTGTAACGCGTGTTCCTCCTGCAAGTCATTCAACGAAAGCGCCTCCTTCAACATCATTGAACTGGACGCGGCTTCCAACAACTCCGTAGAGCATATCCGCGCCCTCACCGAGCAAGTGCGCTTTCAGCCCCAGCAAGGCCGGTACAAAGTGTTCATTATCGACGAGGTACACATGCTCTCCAACCAGGCTTTCAACGCTTTTTTGAAAACCCTGGAAGAGCCGCCGCCCTACGCCATTTTTATCCTGGCCACCACGGAGAAGCACAAAATTATCCCGACCATCCTTTCCCGCTGCCAGATTTTCGACTTCAGGCGCATCACGGTGGCAGATATGGTGGGGCATTTGGAAGCAATTTGCAAAAAAGAAAAGATTGAAGCAGAAGGAGATGCGCTGCACATCATAGCCCAAAAGGCCGACGGCGCCCTGCGCGATGCGCTATCCATTTTCGACCGAATCAAGGCCGGTGCGGCAGGTAAAAAAATTACCTACGCCGGGGTTATCGAAAACCTGAACGTACTTGATTACGACTACTACTTTCAAATAACGGATGCCTTGCTGGCAGAAGATGCCGCTTCCATCCTGAACCTGTTCGACCAAATACTGCGCAAAGGCTTTGAGCCCGATACTTTTGTCAACGGCCTGGCCGAGCACTTGCGCAACATCCTCGTCTGCAAAGACCCGGCCACCCTGGCTTTGCTTGAGTCGGGTGAAAACTTGCGCGAGCGCTACAGCCAGCAAGCCAGCCTGGCGCCCGCATCCTTCCTGCTCACAGCCCTCAATATCTGCAACGACTGCGATATCAATTTCAAAACAGCGCGCCACAAACGCCTGCACGTGGAAATGGCCATGCTGAAAATGTGCTACATCAACCGGGCGGTGAAATCGGTCGATCAGGAAAAAAAAACGGCTGATCTGAGGAAAACCCCTGAAAATGGCAATGCGATGCCAGTTTCCATCGACAAGGCGCTTGCCGGCAATGGAAATGGCCATGGCGCCTCCAACGGTGATTCCGCCGGGAGCGCCAAACCGGTAGCCCCCGCCGCCCAAAATCAAGCAGCCGGAAATGCCACCGAATTGAGCCGCGATGCCATCAGCACCCTTTCTGCGGAAGTAAAGTTGGGCTTAAAAAAAGCCGAGACCATTTCCTTGCGCCTCGATGCCTACGATACCGCCGTGGAGATAGAAGAAGCGCACAACGCAACACTTTCGAGCCGCCTCAGCCTCGAAAATGCCCGTACAGAGTGGTTGCTTTACGCGGAGTCCGTCGAATCAAAATTGATGAACATGGCGCTCTGCAATGCGGAACTCCAGTTAGACGGAAATATACTTACGGCCCTCGTGGGCACCACCATCGACGAAAACAACATAAAAGCCGAGCTGGTCAGGCTTTGCGAAACACTCCGCCGCCGCCTCAACGACAAAGACATGAAGGTTCTGGTGAAATTGGATGCGTCCAAAATCCAGGAGCAACTGGCGGCCCGCCCTGCCCGGCCATTGAGCCAAAAGGAAAAACTGGAAAATATGATGGAATCCAACCCCCTGTTGGAAGAACTCATGCTCCGTTTCGACCTGCGTTTGGACGACTGAGTCACCATTTTACGCACCAAAACCCCAGTGGCACCATTCCGCACTCCGCACTCCGCATTCCTCATGGTATTGCATTTCTCAAAAATGCCCTGTACCTTTAGTAAATGACCCATGATTATCAACCTCAATCCATCACCCGCTGGGCCGAAGAAGACCGGCCGCGGGAAAAAATGCTCCTCAAAGGCTTATCGGCCCTGAGCGATGCCGAGTTGCTGGCCATCTTGATAGGCTCCGGCTCGAAAGGCGAAAGTGCCGTCGCCTTGTCGCAACGCATCCTTGCTTCCGTTGAAAATAATTTGCATGACCTGGGCAAGCGCAGCATTAACAACTTGCAGCAATTTAAGGGTGTGGGCGAGGCCAAGGCCGTCACCATTGCCGCAGCCCTGGAACTGGGTCGCCGGCGCCAGCTTTCCGACCTGCGTCAGCGCCCGCGCATCAGCTCCAGCCGCGATGCTTTCAACGCCATAGCTGCTTTACTGACCGATTTGCACCACGAAGAATTCAGGCTGTTGCTGCTCAAAC
>CAYVPM010000307.1:0-4979 GCA_964453475.1 uncultured Saprospiraceae bacterium
CCAGGGGGGGCTGACGCAGCGCAATGTGGGATATGGTTCTTTGCGCTTCCACGACCAATTTGACGGCAATGGCGGTTATGCACAACCGACCGGGGAGGTGCTGCCACCAAACAACTTCTCATACCCTGATTTCAATGTCGGCCTCAACTACATGGCTGAAATAGGCACACACGGGCGGTTTTTCGCCGGTGCAGCCATTCACCACCTCTTGCAGCCCGACATTTCGTTTTACGGCAATACCGAAAAAGGCGACAAGCTGTACCAAAAGTACTCGGTTCAGTTGGCTGCCAACTTTCCCCTTACCCGGGACAACCGCGCCCAGATACACCCGCGTTTGTTGTTTGCCATGCAGGGGCCGCACTTGCAGATTAATGCCGGCACCAACCTGCGCTTTGCCATGGGTCAATACGGTGCTTCGGCCTTGCATGTCGGTTCCTGGGTTCGCCCCGTGCGCAACAGTGATGGCTTCGGACTGGATGCTGTAGTCGCTTTGGTTGGAATCGAGCTGAATAACTTGATTTTCGGCCTCAGCTACGACTTGAACCTGAAAGCCTTGCAGGCCAGCCAACGCCAGGGTGCATTTGAGATTTCTGTTACGTATTTAGGAAATTACGACAACGAAGAGATTATTTGCCCCAAGTTTTAATTTGATCGAACAGGCAAAGGCCATCATTTTACCAAAAATATCCCCCATTGCTTTGGCCTTGGGGCTGGGGCATCTACTTTTGCAGCGAATTATGCAAAACAACCTGTTGAATAGCCTCGAAACCGAGCTCCGCAACGTGCTTGAAATAGTACGGAACCAAATTGCCAATCAACCCGATGAAGCGCTGCAAGCACGTCGCGACTTGAACGCCTGGAATGCCCTGGAGTGTTTCGCCCACCAGAATGCGTTTCTTGAGATGTATATTCCCAGGGTGGAACGCGCCATCCACCTGTCCAAAGCCAGGAGATGGAAGCCCGCTGAACAAGTAAAATACACCATGGTTGGCAAGCGGGCCACCAATAGAGCCAGGCTCTCCAATCCGATACCCAGAAAAACGCCCAAACGATACGATTTTGCCCATCAACCCATGGGCAAGGAGGTCATCAAAACCTTTCTTATCAACTCCGAGCGCCTGCTCCGCAACATTCAGGCTGCGCAGGAAGTCGATATCAACAAAGCAAAAATAGGCTGGGGCCCCTCCGGCTTTTTCAAACTCACGCTGGGCAATATCCTCGAATACCTGGTGCTGCACGGCCAACGTCACGTTCACCAGGCCCAAAATGCCCTTCGATAAAGCTGGCTCAGCTGCCACCACCCTCCTACGCCAAGGCTTCGGCGGGTAAACCGTCTACCGTCCACCGTCTACCGTCCACCGTCCACCGTAAAATGGCTACTTCGCTCAAAAATCTCTCCACCTACGACGACAGCAGCATCCCTGCGGCAGACGACATGGTTTTTGGCATCGTTGTAGCGGAATGGAACCCGCACATCACCCACGCCTTGTACGAAGGCTGTCTTGAAACCTTGCTGAAACACGGCGCCAAAGAAGAGAATATCCACGTAGCGCAAGTTCCCGGCTCATTCGAGTTGCCTGTTGGCGCCCGGATACTCAGTGGCCAGCACACATTGGACGCTGTGATTTGTCTCGGTTGTGTGATAAAAGGAGAAACCAGCCACGACGCGTACATCAACAACGCGGTGGCTGTAGGCTTGACCAACCTTGGCATCACGACCGGCAAACCCTATATTTTTGGACTCCTGACCACCAACGACGAACAGCAGGCGCTGGAGCGCGCAGGGGGCAAACACGGCTATAAGGGCGTGGAAGCGGCGGTGACGGCGATTCGGATGGCGGCGTTGAAAAAGGGCCGGAATGGGGAATCGGGGAAACGGAAGATTGGGTTTTGAGTGCCTCTTGGCTTTACTTTTTTTCCCTTGCCAAATATTGATCGGTAATTTGGAGCAGCCATTGCCTTTCTGCGATAAAATCGATGTCCACGATCTCTTTCCGTATTTTTTCCAGGATTTTCCAGCGCCTGTTCTCTTTGGCCCGGATAATCTTTTTCATGAAATCCATGAAACGCTTTTGCATCGCCCGTATGTTGGCAGGCACTTCGCGGAGCCTGAAAAAAAACAGGATGCCGGCTTCGATGCGGGCGTCTAATTGTTCGTCGATCCGGAGCTTGGTTTGGCCGCTCAGCTCTAGTTCGCAAAGCACCTTGATTTCGAGTATTCTGCTGGCCATTTTGCAGGACAAATCTTCGTATTCGGCGTTCATCAAGATGTTGAGCGCGGCCAGCAAGTCTTTTGTTTTGTACAAATAACGGGCCATAAAAAACTGATAATAGTTTTCTGATGGCATTGTACCGTCTATCCGCTTCTTGTTTTTCTCCATAAAATCCTTGATCCACTCGATTTTATTAAGAAAAAGTCCCAGGGTGACGATGCTTTGAAATTCATCAGCTTTTATCAGACCTCGAATAAAAATCCTGCCAGATAGCACTCTGTGTTCCTGGATTCCGAAAACAAGTTCTCCGTAATTTGACTCGCCCTTGTTCATGCGCCGAATGCCATGATTTTGGGCAAAAATTTCAAAATAAGTAATCAGGTTGGACGGAAGGCTTGTTTCATTTTGACGTAACAATTGAATATAATTGATGAATTCCTGCTCGCTAACGTTTGATTCTTTGTCCAGGATTTGGATAGCGCTGAGAAATAGTTGTCCAAGGGGTTTGTCAAAAAACCATTTTAAATGGGGCGAATTAAGGTTTATATGCAACCAAACACCCAGGCTTGGCAGAGCTAGGGGTGACATGTGGTTTAAATTGAGCAAAAGACAGGTCAACGTGAGACGTTCAACCAAATAATATTCATCCAGACTTTGGATAGTCTCCCACAGATTTTGGTCGTTTGTGAGCTCGGTTTGATTGTTTTGCAAGTCATATTCAAAATTTTCTGACAAGAAATATTGATATAGTTGTTTGGAGTTGAACCCGCTTTTTTCTGCCTTTAATTTTAAAATATTGTTCCTGATCCGTTTGTACTGGCTATGGGATGAGCGGTCAAGAAAGAATTTTTGCAGGAATACCCATTCTTGCAACTCGCTCATTTCCTGGGTGGCGGCCTCCAGGGCAATAAATTTACGGACAATTTTGAGGGTATCTGTCCTGGACTTCGGCAATTTTCCTGGTATTTCATATTCATCTCCGTAAAGCAGATTGTACACAGTAGCATCGGAGAGCTGGGCTTCATATTGGTTTGTTATTTGACAATGGAAAACAATGAGCCTGCTGGTCATCGCTTTGTCCTTTGATCCATTACCGGCAATTAAAGACAAAAGTTTTGTTCGGTCTTGGTAACTAAGGTTTTCAATCAGCTTGCCCAAATCTTTTTGGCTGGCAGGAATCCGTTTGTTCAACCTGGTTTTCAATATTTCTTTCAAATCTTCAGCCGCTTGAGCCGCCCACTCATCCAGTTGGGCATCATCGAAAGGCAAGTTAGGGCATAAGTATTGCCAAATATTGGTTTTTAAAAGCCCTTGGGCGCGCTGATCCAGGCACTTGAAAATATAGGTGCAAAAAAAAGCAGCGCCATCGTAAGTTTTTTGTTGAGCCGATCCATTGGCGGAACTCAGGAATACAAAAAAACGGGAGCGTTCTTCTGGATGCAAAATGGCAAGGGTTTCCACTAAATCGCTGTCAAACATGGAGCTTATTTTAGCATTGTATGTTTAATATTGAGGCTTAAAGGATGTCTGGGAGGAACTGTGCTGAAAATTTTTTCGCAATATTGGAATAAATCTTAAAACGTGTAATCATTTTGGTTAAAATGTTAAAAGTACTTTTGTCCTGTTAATATTTTTCACCGTTAAATTATCTAACATGAATTCCGTTAAACAATTTGCTTTGGGCGCCGCTACTGTTGCGCTCCTCGTTTTTCTGTTCCGATCATTTTTCTGTACATATTTATGCCCTCCATGCCCGACGGTACAGCCAATTGTACCCAACCCTACGATTGAATTTAATGTAGAAAATGCCAATTTTGGGGTGATAGCCAATCCGGTTGCCGGAGCAAATGCAGTGAAAATTGACGTATTCGGCGCGTCAGGAACCCTGGCAGCCAGCTATACCCCGGCAATAGGGGTAATGCAAGCGGTAGATGTATCGTCGGCGCAACGGCCACTCCAATTGGTGTTCAATTATGCCTCAGCCAGCAACCCTAACCTTGCCATTGACAGCCTCATTATCGACGACCGACAAAATGGAGGGAATCCGCCCGTAGAGATTTTGATCGGTGCTTTTACAGGCAGCCCGCAATCCTGCCCCAGCCTGCCGAACAACGTGACGGTCACCAATATCACCACGACGCGTTCGAAATTCAGCTGGGCACCAGGGAAACAGTACAAATTCACGGTCACCCACGGCGGCACTACGGAAGAATTCCTGCTCACAACCGTCCTTAATGGTGTGACCGGGTGTTACAAAGCTGAACTGTGGCGTGGCAACAAATTTAATTGCCTTACCTCTCCCGCAATGGCCAATACCGACCCGACAGAATTAGAAGTTACGATGGGCAGCGGAAACGTGAAAATCACGGCCATGGACAATTGCGATGGTTCCACGCCGAGGGAGGTCTTCATAAGATTCAGCTCCGGCGGCGGTACTTTGGTCGTGATAAGCGATTAATGGATGGAGCGCCTGTATAATTGCTGCAAGACCTGGAGAATAATCCTGGATTCATGCAATCGTTTTGGCGCCCAACTTTTATCGACCTTTGTGTCATAGAATTGAAGATGCCCTGTATACCCCCTCAGTCCGACCCAAACCCCTATTTATGGCCCTGAAAAGCCTGACCCCAAGAAACCTCCCCGGTGCGGCGCAATGCCGCACCGGATTTTTTTAAAAACCAAGTTATTTAGTCAACGCAAAGTGGTTGTGCATACAGGAATGTTGCAATCATTTTAAAATCAAGCATTTGTTTCACTCAAATCATT
>CAYVPM010000308.1:0-4946 GCA_964453475.1 uncultured Saprospiraceae bacterium
TCCGATACGTGGCGGCGATCAAAGTAGATATATTGGTTGCAGGTCGTGGAGTTGCCCCAAACATCGGTGGCCGTCCACTTGCGCAGCACATAAGCGCTGATGTTGTTCTGGCCGTTGATGCTGCCTGTGCAGGCAAGATCGACCCAGGTATCGGTGTAGCTCGAGGTATAGTTCGAGCAGTCGGTAATGGTCGGGTATGCCTCAGCGATACCGAGTACATTTTGCAAGTAGCCCGGATCGTAGTTCGTGATGGGGCAGATCAGGTGGATGTCTTCGCAGGACAGTTCTGGCGCCAGCTTGTCCTCTATCTTTACATCGCCCCAGCAAACGTTGCCGCTAACCAGATGCGTCACCCGGTACTGGTAGGTTTTTCCGAGGTCAGCAGTTGTCAGTAAGGCGCTCGTCCATGGGCCGTTGCCGTAGGGCAGCGTCCGGTCGAGTTCCACAAGGTAGTCGTCGAAACAGCCGTATGTGCCTTCCAGTACATCATCAGGGCGCACTTCGCCATCACAGGATACCGGAAGCGAAATATTTACCAGGTCGTTGCAGTTCAGCGTAGCCGGCGTCGCGATAATGTGCGCCACGGTCGACACGCTCTGGATACAGCCAGGGTCGTTCGGGCCGAAGGCTTTCGGAGCGCCGCCGTTCACTGTATATACAATCGTGTGGTTACCAATGCCCAGCTGGCTGGGGTTGAACTGCGTGGCAGGCACGCCGTTGATCGTAAAGCTCTGGCTCACGATGTTCGCGTCACCAGGCTCGCCCACCAGGTTAAAGGCGGGGCTGAACAGGCAGAAGAAGGGGCTGAAGTCGGAGGTGATCGAAGGGTTCGGATATGAGCAGTTGTTGCCGATCGACAGGAATGTACCCTGGCTGTTGCTTACCGTCACGCTGTAGCCCAATGCGTCCACGTGGATGCCCTTCAGCTCGTGCATGTTCATCGCAGCGCCCAGGTTCGTCAGCAAAAAGCCGTTCGGAATCGGAAAGGGGTTGTTTGGCGGCGCCTGGCTTGTCGTGCGATAGAGACCTGTGGCGTTCACCACGGTCCAGACCTGGTTGCTTGGCGCATTTACTTTTATCGTCTCGTCGAACTGGCCATTGGTCAGGGTCGTCGCGTTGTTCTTGCATACGCAAGGATCGGCGATGGCGACTGTGCAATTGAAAGTGGAAACTGCCACAGAGCCCGTCATCACTGCTGTGCAGCCCGTCGAGGTATTGGTCGCCACTACCGTGTAAGTACCTACTGCGAGTTGTGGGCCAAAAGCGATTGCCGCACCTGTGCCCGCCACTGGGGCGCCTGTGTTTACGCCGTTCAGGCGCAACTGGTAGTTCACACCTGTCTGCGAGCCGCTAAGCCCAACAGGTGCGCCCGTATTGTCTGTCGTACAAACTTGCCCGCCGCCGGTCACGTTGTATGCCGTGGGTGGGGGGTTAACCGTTACGGTGACCGAGCCACTCATGTTGGCCGTGCAGCTGGAACTGGTGTTTGTCGCTACAACCGTGTATGTGCCTGCGCCTGTCTGGTTGCCAAAGCTGATTACGCCGCCTGTTCCGTTGACCGGAGCTCCGGTGTTCACTGCGTTGAGCCGCAATTGGTACGTCACGCCCGTCTGGGAACCACTCAGTCCGACAGGAACGCCAACGCCACCAGAACAATAGCTGCCGCCACCCGTAACTGTAAACACAGTTGGTACCGCGGGCGCTGCATTGATCACAACAGGGTTGCTAGCATAGGCAGTTGTGCAGGTGGGCATGCCCTGTATCCGCACCATGATATTGTAGTTGCCGCCGGCAAGGCCGCTGAAGGTGTTGCTCGCCTGATAGGTTGAGCCGCCGTTGATGCTGTATTCCAAGGTGCCGCTACCGGTCGCGTTCACCACGATCGTCCCGGAAGGAAGCGGGCAGGTAGGTTGCGTAACCGTCGGAGCGGTAACTGTCGGCGCGGTGCATCCACAGCCCGTCGCCGCTACCAGTGTTACCGGGTTGTTGCTGTAAGTCGTAAAACAGCTAGGATCCGCTACCTCCCGTACCACAATGTTGTAATTACCTGCAGCCAGGCCGCTAAACGTGGCGCTGTTCTGGTAAGTAGAGCCGCCGTTCACACTGTACTCAAGGGTTCCGTTACCCGTGGCATTCACCACAATCGTGCCGGTCTGAACTGCGCAGGTAGGTTGTGTGACCGTTGGAGCATTCACCGTAGGTGGAACACAAATTGCAGCAATAGAAACTTCCCAAAGGCCACGGCCATAGGTAGCCGCGCGGAGTTTGTTGGTGCTGTATCGTATTTCAAGGTCACTGATAACAACATTCGGCAAGTCCATACCAACGACAGACCACACACCACCAGTGGTGTTGTCCATGTAAAACACGCCTACATCCATGCCCACATACAGGCCATCAGCAGAACCGTTTTTATAGGTAATGCAGTTTGCTGGCAGGTTGGGCAAATTGCCGGAGATATTGGTCCAGGTTGCGCCGCCATCTATAGATTTGAACACTTTATTACCTGCTGTATAGTTCGACATGGTAACATAAACCGTGTTCTCGTTTGTTGGGTGTATAATCATATAGGAGAGCGAACCCGAACTGGCTGGAATCGTCATGGTGTTCCAACTCGTGCCGCCATTGATCGTCCTGTACAATGCACTGCTGCGCGCAGCATATACATATTGAGCGTTGGATTTGGCTTCTGCTACGTGTTCCAATTTATTGCCTGAAAGTCCGGTAGAAATTTGTGTCCAGGATCCTCCACTATTCAAACTTTTGTACACATCATTGTAGCCGCAATAAATGGTCGCTGGAGTAGTTGGCGACAAGATATGCGGTGTAATCCATGCTCCATTACCATCCTGCCCGGGAGGAGACATACTTGACCAGCTCGCACCGCCATTTAAGGACCTTTGGAGGACACCGTTTTGGATTGCGCCGAACATAATATTGGCATTGCTGTAGTCAATGTTACATTCCATGCCGTCTCCGCCCAATTCATCAGACCAAACACCAGCATTGCTGCGAAGTTTGGTTCCATTGTCTTGAAGGCCTGTAATAACAGCATCTGTGGTCTGAGCAACACCCAAGCGGTACATTTGGCTGATAACCAATGTATTGGAAAGGTCTGTCCAGGAAGTTCCACCGTTGGTAGTTCGGTAAATACCGCCGTCATTTCCCTGGAACAGGGTGGTGTTATTTTGCCACTCAAATGAATGTTTGTCAGCGTGTACAGCCGGGAATGGAGGAGAGCTGAACCAGTGCGTCAGGAGTGTCCAGGTGACACCGCCGTTAGTAGATTTCCAGGTGTTGACGCCACCTACAAAAACATTGTTCGCATTGAGCGGGTCGAGCGTGACCACCAGGTCATACCAGCCTTGGCCATTTGCATCAGAACCGTCGGTCTCGTAACCCAAGAGGTTTGGAGTGGTTGACTGAACTATATAAGACCCACCGCTGTCCGTCGAGCGATAAAGGCCGTTGTAACCGCTCCCGGCCGACTTGCTGCTCAACGCCACTACTACGGTATTGTCTGCATTTGAAACACCCAAAGCGATTCGGTTAGAACCGGAAATTACTTGTACCGAAGTCCAGGTAGCGCCGTTGTCGATTGAGCGGTAAATATTGGATCCAGTGGCGGCATAAAAATTATTAGATGCAGCGCCAGGTTGTGCTTCTGCATCAAAAAAGTTGCCTGCTTGAACTTGAGGCCAGGTAGTACCGCCATTTGTGGTACGGTAAAGGCCCGCAGAAGTAGCCGCAATCAAATGATTTTCATCGTTGGGATCCATCAACAATCTGCGGATCTGTATACCGGAGCTCAGGTTAAATACCAAGCCCGTAGCATTCCAGGTTAGGCCTCCGTCAGTTGATTTCAACACCCCGATGGAGTTCGTTTCACCGCTGTCGCCTGCACCAGTTGCAACATACATAATGTTTGGATTCGACGGTATAACAACAATACCTGCAACACCCAAAACCGAAAAATTGTCGGTGTTTGTAGTCCAGTTAGTGCCGCCATTAGTCGTTTTCCAAAGGCCTCCGCCTGGAGAACCTACCCAGTAAGTATTAGCGTCTGTTGGGTGGAAGGCAATAGCTTGTACGCGGCCAATACCTGCATACCCTCCGAGGGATGAGGTTGGGCCCAGAGAGGTCCAGCTTGGCGCCATAGAACCTTTTTCAGCTGTGTTGGCCATTTGGTTGAACTCTTCCAAACCCGCCAGGAGTTGGGCTCCATCTGGAAACGACCCATCTGGGTTGATGCGTTTTTCCCAATAGTTTTCCCAGCGCTTAAAGACGTTGTAACCTTTGCCTTTTTCAATGGTTTTTCCAGCCCAGTATTCATAAAAATCATGCTGGATTTGAAAGAAATTAGGATTGGGGTTGTTTTCTGCCGAAGACATCCACTCTTGTGCATAGAGCTGTCCGCCGAAGAAAAAACTGACTGCCAAGAGCAATGCGCGGAGCATCATAGGCAGCTTTTTGCAAATTCGGGAAAAATTTGCAGCCGAGTTTGGCGCAAGATACAAGGGTAAAGTACTTTTCATAAAATTAGACCAAAAAGTGATTAAACAGATGGAAAATCGAAATACACGCAAATACCTGTAGCAACGCCACAGGTAAAAGTTTTCTCAACAACTGTGAGAAAACAAAATCTTCAGTACCGGGATGAAATGATATGGGAGAGATGGAGCAACACTCAAGGCTAAATTACCTGAGGGCTCTTAACAGAACTCTTCCATGAGATATAGACTACGGATTAAAAATTTTGGTAAAAGTACTGCAACAACTTTTTTAAATAAAAATGCTGCTTCAGTATTTTTTTTAATACTATTTTTTTTTGACAAAAATCATACCCAAAAAATGCTCCCTGCAAAAATCATTTCCGCAGGGAGCATTACAAGTACCGCCAACTTTCAGTTGGCGAGGTTGGCGCTACTCATGTACCGCCAGCTTTC
>CAYVPM010000309.1:0-4941 GCA_964453475.1 uncultured Saprospiraceae bacterium
GAACTGAAGCCCGTTGAGCCATAGCGGTTGTTGAATCCATAATAGTTCATTGAGCAAAAAGGTTAGATGTCTGTTCAAGAGATGGTGTTAGGAGTTCAAATAAATTCAGCTTAGCGCTTAAACTCCCGCGATGTCGATGATGATGACATCGCTCGAATTTTGGACAAGAGGTACCAAAAAGGAAACTGGGGGAAAACCGAGGGTAGGCATAACTTTCATGATTAGGTTGTTGATTATGATGTGCATGATTATGAAGTCAAAGGTGCGGCACCGTGGCAGGGGGAGCCTTGACAGTTATGCGGTGTTTTTCACATTGGCTTTATGGGGTATTTTTTTTAATTATTTTTTTAAATAGTTGATAATCAATATTTTAATTTTTTGAAAAATAATTTAAGGGGACCTTTTGGGTACTCTTTGGACAAAAAAAAACGCCTGCCAAGCGACAAAAATCGCTTGGCAGGCGCCAAAAAGGCCTTGGTTCCGGCCTGTCACATTGTAAACATCGCTAAATCATAATCTTAACTTTTTACCTTGGAATGTTTCAGGGTTTCCATCGCCATTTCCCACAAATGCTCGTAGGGAATAATCTCAATTTCATGGCTCTGGTAAGCCACTTCCAGGGGTTGGGTCTGCAACATGTCCATGTACTTCTGAGCCTTTTTCTCCACAATAGAATGGTGAAAAGAAGCTGCGGGCATTTGCATCAGTGCTTTGATAAAACAACTGCTCCGAAAAGTTTCGTTTTGCTTCAGGTAGCGGCTGCAATACTTGTCGATGGCCTCCATCCGGTCGATGGATTCGTTGAAATGGCCATCGGAAATATTGAACAATATCTGGATGACGAGAATTGGGATGTTCATCCCTTGTTTGTCTTTTGAATAGGTCGGGATTTCGTTCAGGAACTTGGAAACTTTGAACTTTGAGGAGAATCCCTTGGGTGGCGTTGCTTTGCCGATATGGAGCAGGAAACTGGAATATGCTTCGTATATTTTCCACATTTCTTCAATATGAGCCGGCTGGCTTTTGGTTTGCAGCTTTTGTTGCACCACGACGCATACTTCCATCGCCTTGGTATAGCGTTTGGTGTACATCGCCAACAGGAAAAACAATTCCTGGAGTTTATACCAGTTGAAAGAACCTTCCTCAAAAATGGACTGGTATTGTTGAATCACCTTCTCGCCTTTTTCAAATTCCTGCAGCTGGATGTAACACACAATCAATTGATAATAAAAGGCTTGCAAAGCCAGATTGCTTTCATACTCTTTATTCTGGAAGAAGTCGATGGCGGATTCGCACACTTTCGCCGTACCGGCGTAGTCGTTTTTACTGCTGGGTATCATTACCTCAATCAAACGCCCGCACAAGTGCAGCCTGAATGAATCCGACTGCTTCAGGAAGGGAGCTATTCGGTCAAAACAGAGCTGAGCCTCGTCTGAAATAGGGATTTTTGAAGCTTTGCTATTGACAAAATTGCTCACCAGGTTGGTATAAGCATCCTCTGCTTCATTCTCCATCATCCATACTTCCTGATACTGCCGGTACATTTCACGGTATTGGCTGTATTTTGAAGCGTCGCCATAAATGGTACCAAAGTGCAGCCGCAGCGACGAAAGGGCACTTAAGGTCAGTTCAGTAAACTCATATTGGATACTCTGTTTCAGCAAGCCTTCGATGACGCTAATACTGACTCCTTTTGCGTTTTTCGACATCAGAAGCATGGCAGCAGCCCATTTCCGATTACATTCGAAATATGCTTTTTGGCGATCCGAACTGGAATTTACTTTGAAATCGACCAGAAAAACGATGTTTAGGATGCGTTCTTTCAGCCGCTCGCGCAGGTTGATGAATTTGGAACCTACTTTTTCACCGGGATACAACAATGCCACAGCCTCTTCATCGGAACTGACACGTTCCGCATAAATAGCGTCAAAAAGTTGTTCCATCAAGGAGCCTTCATCAAACACAAATGACCAAAGGCCGCCTGATTTAAGCCTGCTGATGTTGATCGCGCGGATCAATGCAATTAAATCCTGCATGGGGTATCATTTGAATGAAAACAAAAGAGCTTTGTTGTGCGCAGGAAATCCATTCCGCTGCGCCAGCAACAGTTCAAATAGAATTGACAATCAAAATGATACCCAGAAAAAAGAAGATCGCCGGAAGGCGAAATTAATGAAGAGCCTGTTCAGAAAGTCCTTAAACATGAGATTAAAAATTGGTAAATTAACGCAAGGTAAAAAGCGGTGTTTATTGAAAAAAATTAGCTAAACACTGAATATGCTTCATAGAAATTGGATTAAAAAGATACTTACGCTCCCAAAAAAGGCATAGGAGAGCCAGCAAAGTTGGTGAAAACTCTTAATAAAACCAAAAAAAAATGATGTTAGTAAAACGAATATAATTTTGAATAATGTACCTCTTTCAATAACCCGGGTAATTAATCAGGCGATTTTGAGGCGCGCATCGGCCTTGTTTTTTAATAAGCCATGTCATAAATGCGCAAAAAAACCAGCCCTTTTGTAAGAGCTGGTTCAAATTATTTGAAACAGGCAATCCCTTTTTTATTTCACCTCCTCCGGCTTTTTCCCGGATGCCTTAACCAGGATGAACAATACGGTGCCCACAATCACGAAATTGACAACAGCGGTTATAAAGTTGCCAATTTTGATGTTGCCCAGCATCACAGTTGAAAAATCAGGCTCACCGGCCACCATGCCAATGATGGGAGAGATCAGGTCGTTGACCACAGAGTCAATGATTTTTTGGAAAGCGCCAGCGATGATAAATGCTACGGCTACAGCCAATACATCGGCGCGAAAAAGAAAAGCTTTGAGTTCGGAAATCATAAATTGTTCGTTTTGTTTTGAAAAAATGTAATTATTGTAGCGGTAAAGGTATAAAACCGCAATTATGCCGGCCAAATAAAAATTTACAAAAACAGGTCAGCGGCAATTCGATCGGCAAGCAGTTTGCCCGAGGTCACCAGTTTGTATTTTCCGTCTTCTTGTTCTACACAACCTTTTTGCAGCCATGCAACGATACGCTGCTCAAAATGCTCCTTAACATCAGGCCTGAATGTTCCGATTTTTGCCGTATCAACCCCCCACATCGTCCTGATAGCGGTCATTACATATTCGTTGTAGCGCTGTTCCGGTGTCAGCACTTCTCGTTCAAAGGGGAGTGTTCCTGCCTCTATACTTTTGATATACAAGGCATTATTGGCAATATTCCATTGCCTCGAAGCGCCATCGAACGAGTGCGCTGAGGGCCCGACACCCAGGTATGGCTCTCCGCTCCAATAGCTGCTGTTGTGCCGGGCATAACGACCGGGCTTGGCAAAATTGCTGATCTCGTAATGCTCGTAACCCCAAAGTGCTGTGGCTTCCACCAGGTATTCAAATTGCCCGGCAGCGCGCTCCTCATCCACGGGCGGCTGCTGGCCTTTGCGCACAAAGGCGCCCAACGCCGTCCCTTCTTCTACGGTGAGGCCATAACAGGACAGATGCGGCAATTCATATTCAAATGCCAGGCGCAGGTTTTCCGCCCATTGCGCGTCGGAGGTTGTTGGCGCCCCATAAATCAAGTCGAGCGTCAGGTCTTGAAATCCGGCAGCCAGGGCCTCATCCAGGCATCCCCGCGCGTGGCGCGCATTGTGCGCGCGGTTCATCCAGCGCAGGTCGGCATCGGCGAATGACTGGATGCCGATGCTCAGTCGGTTGACGGGCGTATGGTTTTTCAGGTCGCGGAGTTTTTCCTTTGTCAAATCGTCGGGATTTGCCTCCAGGGTGATTTCTGCGTTCGGAACAAGGGTGTGCAAGGCGTAAATTTTCCCAAAAATCTGCTCCAAATCCTTCAAATCCAACAATGATGGCGTACCGCCGCCAAAATAGATTGAATCCAGCGGCTTCCCATCAAGGTAGCCTTGCTGTAGCTCCAACTCCCGCAGAATTGCTGACACCATGGCATCCTTGTTCCGCAGCGAGGTGGAGAAGTGAAAGTTGCAATAATGGCAAGCTTGCTTGCAGAATGGGATATGGAGGTAGAGACCGGGCAAGAGATGAGTGATGAGTGATGAGTGATGAGATTGAAATAATTTGGGTTATGGAGAGAATTTGGAAACCCTTGGTTAGGTTAGGTGTTTATGTTGGCAAATATTCGGCAAGTTTAGACAATATCCCTAACGAAAAGGCAAGATGCATCAACTTAAACAAGAACAATTCCTCCCGATCAGCCTTGAGGCTGCCTGGGATTTTTTTTCAACGCCTAAAAACTTGAATGAAATTACGCCAGATGACCTGGTTTTTGAGGTGACATCCCAGTTGCCCGAAAAAATATACGAGGGTCTCATTATCACTTACCGCATCAAACCGATGTTGAACATACCCATCAACTGGTGCACAGAGATCACCCACGTTAAACCACAGGTTTATTTTGTGGATGAACAACGAAAAGGGCCTTACAATATCTGGCACCATGAGCACCATTTTAAAGCCGTTGAAGGCGGGGTATTGATGACGGATATCCTGCACTACGATATCGGGATGTCGGTTTTGGGCTGGCTGGCGGGCAAACTTTTTGTACATACCAAGGTGCGGGAAATATTCAAGTACCGACAGCTGACGCTTGAAAAGCATTTTGCCCGGACTACAACTGCCCCAGCAAACCCTTAAACCCTGGCTCCAGTTCGTTGTACGCAGCTGCGCTCAGCGCCTGGTTTCCATACCATACCCGTTCAAATGTGCGGGTATTTTCCCGAAACGCTGCGCCAAGCCGGTGCTCGCGCATCTCGCGCAGGTAATCGCGGTTGGTCTTTTCCCGCGACCACTTGATATTGCCTTTCTCTGACAACACCTTGATTGTCTGGAGGTAATACAGCCTGATGCAGAGCGCATAATTGCCCGCTGCCAATGCCTCCCGGAGTAAACGCTCGAGGTCGGTGTC
>CAYVPM010000310.1:0-4934 GCA_964453475.1 uncultured Saprospiraceae bacterium
GTGCTTACTACAGAGTTCAGCAAGCGCATCGCCAACGTTTCCATTAAATTTGTGCACCGTTTGACGGGCGCGACAGAGGTGGTACGTACCACCTGGAGTGGCGAGTTTGACGCTTGTTTGGCACAGGAAGGCGAATATATTGCGTATGTAGAACGGGCAGGGTTCAGGCCGGAAAACTATCGCGTGACGGTAAACAGCGAAGGCGTTGCATTCCAGGAAGTGCGCTTGCGCCCAATCGTGGATGTAGCTACCGTGGCAGATGTGATGCCGCTCGCCAATGGCCTCGTAGAAGGTTCCGTGCTGGTGCTCGACAAGATTTTCTACGAATACAACAAAGCTACCCTCAACCAGGGCGCCATCCGCCACCTCGACGCCATCCTTGATTTTATGAAGCGCTACCCTGAAATGGAAATCGACCTCATCTCTCATACCGACACCCGTGGCGATGCGAGGCTCAACATGGAGCTTACTGTGTCGCGTTCGAAAAATGCCAAAACCTACCTGATCGCGAAAGGTATTGAGGAAAGTCGGATCATAGCCATCGGCAAGGGCGAAACAGAGCCGCGCAACCACTGCAAAGAAGGCGCTGAGTGCTCAGATGAAGAACATCAGCAGAACAACCGCCTGGAGGTGCAGGTGCGGAAGCTGGGCGCTGCAAGCGGTTCGTAGGAATGGGTTTCTGCCTGGAACCTTCAAACCATTGTCATAAATTGCCGTTTAATTGGAAGGGTTATACAAATATATCAACGCAACTTGGTCGTGAATGAGAAAAGCAACAATCACAGTATAAAATCAGGCATTTGTTTCACTCAAATCATGCAGAATCACCTTAATCACAGTATAAAATCAGGCATTTGTTTCACTCAAATCATGCAGAATCACCTTAATCACAGTATAAAATCAGGCATTTGTTTCACTCAAATCATGCAGAATCACCTCAATCACAGTTTACGTTTACCTTTGTCCTTTAAGCTTTGAACAAAACAAACTCCCACCGCGTGTGGGGCAATACTTTTATCGCAATGCCTTGTCGAGTAAACTTCCCCTTTCTACTGCCTATACTTTTGGCGCTTCCCTTTTGTGCACTGGCTTTTCCTGAGCAAGTTGACCCAAAAGACAGTTCAAAGGCAGATACCGACGGCCCGCATGTTTTTTACCGGGGCGATAAAGTAGTGGTGAAATACGTGGTGATGCGCGACACGGGTGCAAAGGCCGTTACCCAAATATTTCCCAATACAGAAACGGTCGGGCTCACCTGCATGATCCCGGAAACAAAAGACAAATTCTCCTTTTCGATCCGCCAAAACCTGTCAACTTCCCCCGCTGTTTACCCCGCTTCCAAACGCTTGCTGGCGCTTTCCGACATCGAGGGCAACTTTGAAGCCATGAAACTTATGCTGCAAAGTGCCGGTGTGATGGATACGGAATTCAACTGGTCCTTTGGCGATGGCGATTTGGTGCTGGTAGGTGATTTTTTCGACCGGGGGCTCAATGTGACGGAATGCCTGTGGTTGCTTTACAAACTGGATGGGGAGGCAGAAAAAGCCGGCGGGAAGCTGCATTTTATTTTGGGCAACCATGAAATCATGAACTTACAGGGCAACACCAAGTATATGCGCAGCAAATACTTTGAAAATGCCAGGCTCATGCAAATGGATTACAAGTACTGGTACGATCACAATTCAGAGCTGGGTCGTTGGCTGCGCAGCAAAAACGCCATTGAGCGCATCGGCGATTACGTCTTTTGCCATGGGGGCATCAGCCTCGACATGGTAAATATGGGCTTAAATTTTGAGGAAATAAACCGGCATGTGCAGGAAAATATCGGGAAGACAGAGCAAGAAATAACAAGCCCTGAAGCAAAGCTGATATTTGATACAAAAGTAGGCGTGTTCTGGTACCGCGCGCTGGCAAAATCACTGGTAACAGCCGCCGAGGTTGACACGATCATGGATTATTTGGAGGGCAAAAAGCTCGTGTTGGGACATACCCTGCAGCAAGATATTGCGGCCTATTACGACGGCAGGGTGATCTGTATTGACTTATACCATGAAGAATTGTTGCGGCAAGGCTTTGTAAAAGCACTCTGGGTTGAAAACGGCAAGGCTTATGCTTTGACCAGCAAAGGCATAAAATCCTCCATTTCCGCCGCTACCATACCAAGTAACAAAACAGAGTAAGTACTGCTCAATCGGCACTGCTGAACGAACTGTCTTTTTTTCCTTTGAGCAGGTGCTCATCGATGACCGTATTGTTGTTCACTGGCGCATCCTCCTTTGGATGGGACGCGATGCTGCCTTTTTTGGGCCACCCGAAAAAGCGGGATGTTAGGATTGGGATAAAGAAGAAGGAAGCTGTGATGATGCTGACGATCAAATCAGCGGTTTCGCCTTCGATCCATTTGGCCATATGATGATCAGCCATAAAATGACAGGGCAGCGCGATAAACAGCTTTATCCCCAACAACCCGATGACAAGAAAAGCACTTCTTTCCAGGAAAGGGTATTTCTCCAAAAGTTTCACAAACCACTGCGCCACAAAGCGCATAGCCAGGATGCCGATAAACACACCCGTGCAGATGAGGTAAATATTGTCGGTAAAGGCAACCGCGGCGAATACATTGTCCAGCGAAAAAGCCAGGTCCATAATCTCTATGGCAATGACGGTTGCCCAAAAAGTCCCCACCAGGCCATTGGTCAATTTATAGTACCATTTCTGTTCTTTGGCTAGCGTGTCATCTTCCGGGGTGGGCGTTGATTTGCTTCTAAAATAGCCCCAGGTTAGGTAAAGCAGGTAAGCGCCTCCCAATGGCTTCAGCCACCAGATTTTTATAAGCCAGGCGGCAAAAATGAGGCATAGCCCCCTGAAAACATAGGCGCCCAGTATGCCGTACCGCAGTGCCCTGCTGCGTTTTTCAGGCGGCAAATCAAGCACCATTGTCGCCAGCACAGCGGCATTGTCGACAGAGAGCAAGCTCTCTATCAAAATGAGGTTGAGTATGATGATGAGCGAGCCCTCCCAATCGCTGCCAAATAACTGCTGCAAAAATTCTGTCATAATGGATTAATGATTCACGCTAATAGGCAATGAGAACAGGAGTCAGGCATGATGGTTGCGGGATGCTTGAATGAAAAGATGAAGTATGTCGCGGACATTACGAATGGTCGGATTTTGACGACAAACACAATGCTCCTGTTTAAAACGGGCGCAAAGATGCGATTATACTGTGATTAAAGTGATTTTGAATGATATGAGTGAAACAAATGCCTGATTTTAAATTGATTGTAACATTCCTGTATTCACAACCACGCTGCGGTGACTATAAATCCACTCATGTCAAAAACCCGGCCAAATTACTGCTGTGCGTCCTGGAGCAACGTGTCCGAATCGCGGAGCAGGGCTTCCAGTTCTTTTTGCAGGGCTTCTTTCCGGCGTTGCTGTTCGGCGGCTTTTACAGCTTTTTCCTGTTCGGCTTTTGGGTCGGGCCGCAGGGTCTTTTTTCCAGGCTTGGCGCTTGGAGCCGATTGGTTTTGATCCTCCTGGTTGATGGTTTCAAGCTCCTGCTCCAAATCAGCTTTTCGGTTTTCCAGCTCATTGAGGCGATCCAAAACCTTGGCATCCACATGCTGCGCCTGTTCGCGGATAGCACGGTAGGCGCCACCCAGTTTGTCCAGCGCCTTATCGTATTTTCCAGCGTCAAACTTTGCTTTCTCAGCTTTGACAAGATCGCCCACAGACACGACTACGGCGCGCATTTGGCCAAAAACTTTGCGGGAGTTTTCTTTTTCAGCGCTGGTGCCGAAAAAGTAATTGTACACGAGGATAGCGACGATGAGGACGGCGGCAAGTTTGAGCAGGGAACGGACCATGTGTTTGATGAATGGTGAAATTTTCTGCAAATATACGCCCAAGAACAACTATTTATCGAATTTGGTTTGCATCTCTCGACTGTTGACCACATGTTTTTTTACCACCTTACTTTTTTTACCACATAGTCCACAATAGTTCACATAGGCGGTTTTACGCATGCGTCCTACTTTATAGTTAAAGCTGTAATTGTTGATTAGAATCAAAAACACCCAAGCGCAGCGCCTATGTGAGCTATGTGGACTATGTGGTAAAAAACAACGTGGTAAAAAACATGCGGCAAACCCTTGACATTGGAACTGTCCAGTTGGTTGGTCATCAAGCTATACGGCCTTCGAGCCTCGAAATGCCGAAAAATAACCCGCTGGATATGAGCCTTAATTGGCTATTCATTACCTTTGCGGCCCGCAACATTAAAATTTGCTGTGGCTACCAGCTATGTCGATATTAGGCACCATCATTCAAAAAAGCGCCAAACTCGGTGCGCTTGTCAATACTCCACGCCAACCAGCTTCCGAATTACAACAACAGCAATTGCTGGAATTGCTGCGCGAAGCACGGTTCACTGCCTTTGGCCTTGAATACGGGTTCCACGAGATCATGATGGCCGACGACCCTATCGCGGCGTTCAAACAGGCGGTTCCGGCCACCGACTACGACGGCATTTACAATAAGTGGTGGTCGAAAGCGCACCTGGAAGACGCACCGGACGTATGCTGGCCCGGCGTGGTTCCCTACTACGCTTTGTCGAGCGGCACCAGCCAAACGGCTTCCAAGTACATACCGGTCACGGAAGATTTGCTCCGCGGCATGAAACGCGGCTCCAGGCGCTTGTTCTTCGACCTGAACAATTACGGCATCCCCGCCAGCCAATACACCAAGCACATGCTGATGATCGGCTCCTGCACCCAATTGCAGCGCCAGGGCAACCACTGGTGGGGCGACCTTTCGGGTGGGGGTGGACCCGGGGGTCGCGACCCAGCATGCGAAGCTGGTGGCGTGCGATGCGGCGTCTAACTGGTGGTTCGGCGGGTCGGTGTCGTTCTGCGGAGACTCGGCGCTCGTCG
>CAYVPM010000311.1:0-4932 GCA_964453475.1 uncultured Saprospiraceae bacterium
ACCGGCCCCGATCAGCCCGCCACAGATGCCCGAATCAACCTATGCCCCGGTGCGGAACAAGAAATCTTCCGTTGGTACGGCTTTGGCTATTGTGCTTTTTTTGGCCTCCTTATCGGCGGCATTATGGTATTGGCAACATAAAAAGCAGCAGGCTGTCGCCACACCAGAGGATACCGAAGATACGCGGGAAACGAATCCCGACACCAATGTCAAGGAAAACCAGGAGCCGCCATCCAAACCTGTCGAAGTTGAAAAAACAGCCGAAGAATTGGCCGAAGATCGCCGGAAAGCGGTGCGCGAGCAAGTGAAAAATGGCCGGCCCTGCACCCTTGTCGTCGCAACGCTCAGCGTAAAGGAAAACGCAGACAAACTACGCGACCTGCTCCAGGAAGAGGGTTTCGACGTGTATTTCCAGAAAAAAGGAGCCGGATATCAGGTGGGCATTCAGTTTTACTATTCCAATGTGTCTGAAATTGAGGAGAAAAAAGCAACCTTGAAGCAACTGACAGGGGTTCAAAACATCGTGGTGACGAAAAAATAGGCCATGCTAAAAATTGACCACATTGGCATCGCCGTGAAAGACATGGCGGAGAGCAACGAACTGTTCGCCCGGCTGCTCGGCCAGGCGCACTATAAAGTGGAAAGCGTGGAAAGTGAAAAGGTCGCCACATCCTTTTTCCACATCGGTGAAAGCAAGATAGAACTGCTGGAAGCCAGCGACCCCGAAAGCCCCATTGCCAAATTTATTGAAAAACGCGGCGAAGGCATCCACCATATCGCCTTTGAAGTCACCGATATTTACGCGGAAATAGAACGCCTGGAAGGGGAAGGTTTTGTGCCCATCAACCGGGAGCCCAAACGCGGCGCCGACAACAAACTGGTGGCATTTTTGCACCCGAAGTCGAGCAATGGAGTGTTGGTGGAATTGTGTCAGTCGATTTGAGGTATGCGTTATGCGACTCAAATTTTGGCGGTTATTTTTGAAATGAGATTGCTCAAATTAAAGAAAAATTTTTTACTTTTGTATAGCTATACAAACTGGGAACCCAGCACTTCAAAGTAGTTTTATGCAACGGACAAAACCTGAAAGTGATAATAAATTTGGCTTTGATAAAATAATCGAAGGCATACGAAATTTAGATGACCAGGCACTTACTCAAGTTGCTGGGGGGTAACCCGTTTGCTTTCTAATCGAAATACCCAACCAAGTTCTGATCGAGAAAAGGAGCTGTTGAAAAAAATCAGAACTTCAATCCCTTCTACGATAATAAGAAGGCAAAAACAGTTGTATAAAAAACTTCAAAATGATTCTTTGACGCTTAAAGAGCGTGAAGAACTGCTTTTGCTAAATGAACTGCTCGAAGAAAAAAGCGCAGAACGGATTTTGTTTTTGGGCGAGTTGGCACAGTTGCGTGGAATATCAGTGAAACAGTTAGCGACGGAGCTTAAGGCCAGACTGGAAGATGCGGAGGCGTAAAATATCCGCATTGGAACGTTCTTTTATTCAGGAACGGGCTGGAGGATGTTGTGAATACTGCAAGTTTCCTTTCGAATTTTCCCATGGCGCATTTCACATTGAACACATTATCCCTTGCATCGAAATGGAAATAGCGAACTTGAAAACTTAGCTTTTGCTTGTGACGGGTGCAATTCCAATAAATGGACATATACTGTGATTAATGTGATTCTGAATGATTTGAGTGAAAAAAAAGCCTGATTTTAAAATGATTACAACATTCCTGCATTCACAACCACTCTGCGTTGACTATACATTGATTGGCCAGATCCTGAAACAGGCCAAAAAACTGTACTATTCAACCCGCGAAAAGAAAAATGGTCGGAACATTTTCTCTGGAACGAAGACACTTCCTTGATTATTGGGTTAACACCAGAAGGTCGGGCAACATTGGATTTACTAAAAATGAATCGTATAGGGCTGATAAATGTACGAATAGCACTGAAAATTATTGGAGCGCATCCCAAGTAAATTCTGTCCTATTTAAAAGATCATAGGAGACGGCTATTTCAAACACTCCTTTATCAAGCCCGAATATCCCCGTTTGCTGCCACATTCTTGCTCCTAGCCTGCCGCTGCGCCTCAAACCGCGCAAAATTCGACAAGCCCATTTCATCGATCACGCCAACCAGTCCGGAGTCATCCACTACTCCAATGATACCATGCCCCTGGTGACGGATCAAATGGTTGACTTTCAGCAGGGAATCTGACAGGTGAACCACCTCTGCGCGGTGCATTAATTGACCTATTTCTATGGTCACATTCGATTTTTGCATGGCTTTCAGGATATCTTCTTCTTCCAGCACGCCCACCAGTGTTTCCTGAAAATCGAACACGAGGAAATGGCGCTCCAGTCCGTGCCGCAGCAGCTCAATAGATGAAAGCATCCAGTCGTTGTTGCGCAAGCGGGTGTACTGTCGCCGCACGAGGTCTTTGGCAGTGTATCGGCTCATAAAATCCTCTGTCTGCACCATATCATTTTCGCTGCGGGCGGCATAGATCACGAATATGCCCAAAATGGCAAGCATAAACGCGTCGTTCCAAAGCCCGTACGCAACCAGGCCAATCGCGATGACCTGGCCAACCGTAGCCGCAATACGGGTCGCCTTTGGCCTTCCGGTACGCATGGAAAGCAGCGCCCGGAACACCCGGCCGCCGTCCATGGGGAATGCCGGTATCATGTTGAACACCACCAGGGCAATATTCGTGGCGGTGAGGTTGACGGCAAATTGCAACAGTTGCGGTATTTGCACATTCGCCTCCTGAATCATGTCTTCGCTGTTTTCGCCTGTAATGACGCTGCGCAACATTTCCAGGTGCATCGGGTCGGCGAACAGTCCGATCAGCACCATTAAAATAATGGCGATGGCGACATTGACCAGTGGGCCTGCGATGGCGACAATAAATTCCTGCATCGGTTTTTCAGGCATCCGCTCCAGCCGCGCAACCCCACCGATGGGCATCAGCACAATGTCGCGGGTTTGTACCCCGTAGCGGCGTGCGGAAAGTGCGTGTCCGTATTCGTGCAGCAGCACGCACACAAACAGCGCCATGAATAGCCCCGTGAGCCAAACGGTTTCGTAAACGGAAAGGTTGTTGGTTTGGGCGTGCCAAAGGATGTACACGAAAATCAGCCCGAATGTCCAGTGAAGGAAAACAGGAATGCCAAACCAGGTAAAAAGCTTTAGTGCGCCGCGCATGGGTTTAATTTTCGGCCGGTTGGGCCTGTTTTTCAGGTTTTGACGCGATCACAATGTATTGGAAGTCGAGCGCGTCCTTGTCAATTTTTTCGATGGTAAAGCCTGCTGCTTGTAGTTCTTTTTCAACCTGGCTCAAGGCCACTTTGAATTCATCTGGTGGGCCGACAGGTATGTTGTTTTTCTTGAAATCGATGATGAGTACGCGGCCGCCGGGCGAAATGCCTTTTATCAGTGTATTCAAATACTGGAGGCGGTTTTCGATATAACCGTAGGTGTTGACGATCACAACAGCATCGGCTTCACCCGGGCGCAACAAGGGGTCGTTGGGCTTTGCAAGCCGTGCTTCAAACCTTTTCTGATAGGTCTCCGGCAAGCGGACTTTCATGCTGTCGAGGAAAGAAATAAAGCGTTGGTCGATGTCGATGCCGATTACCATTTTTGCCTTGGGCACCATCCTGAAAGTGAAATAGCCCGTTCCTGCACCGATGTCTGCCACGGTTTTATCTTCCAGGTTGCCCAGCAGGGAAATGACCATGTTGGGCTTCTGCCATATCCCCCGATCCTTGTTCTCATAATCTGCGACGAGGTTTTCAAAATTTCCTTCGCTGCTTTGAGGCAGTGGTGTCTGTTCTGATACGTTGGTGGCAGTACTTGGGTTTTCGCGAAAGAGCGATGGGTTGTCCGAACTTGTCTGCGATTCATTGCGACAAGCGAAAAACAGGGACACTCCGAGGAGGAATAATGCGATGGTGGTGGCGCGTTTCATAATTCTGTCAGGAGGAGAACAACGCAAATGTAGGGAAGTTCGCCGATATGGTGCGGGAGTAGGCTTAGCCTGTAATATTTCGACAGTCTGCTTTTGCTGTCCGATCAATCTGCGTAAAAAGTTATCACATTTTCGCCAATAATAAATGATCCGGATCCGGAGATATGGTCAACGACGATTTGTTCGCCAATAAAAGTGAGGATCTCCGTTCGCGATAACAGGGGGAGCTGGGTTTCTGCCTCCCATCGCGCACGCGTGGGCACGGCCAGGATGACGAGCGCGTCGCCGCCGGCAAATTCCCACCACATACTGAACCGGGTATCGTAATTCTCGAACCATACCGTGCCACCGCGTCCATCATTTTCATAGCGCAGCCTTGGACTTCCATCGAGTTGCAGGCGCTTGGGTTTTTCCGGGCGACTTTGGGCTACCCGCTTCACGACAGCGTGGATATTTTCTATGAATGTTTTCGATATATCGAGCCAATCGGCAATATCCCGGGGTTTTTTGCCATCTTCGAGGTGTTTGCGGGTAAGCAGGCGCAAAAGCTCGGTACGCGCGGCTTCCTTGAACTCTTCTTGTTTGTCTTCAAAATAAGCCGCGGCCATTTTTTCGCCCTCTTTTTCTGCTTTGGCGTGGATTTTATTGACCGCATCCTGTTCTTTCACGACGGCAAGTTCTGCCTTTTTCAACGCTGTATTGGCTTTGTCCACGCCTTTCAGGGCGTTTTTTATGGCTGCTTCCATCGCTTTTGCCAATTGCTTTTGCTGCTCGGTCATTATCAGCGCCATGCGTTTGGCGACTTCTTCTTCCACAGCAGCCTCAAAACGGGCTTGTTCTTCTTTTGTCATTTTTGTCATCTTATGTGTTAGGGTTTCCGCTTGAACACAAACATGGGTGGGCATTTGGGCGGGTTATGGGTTTTCAGTGCCTCGTCCCAGGCGATGTTC
>CAYVPM010000312.1:0-4927 GCA_964453475.1 uncultured Saprospiraceae bacterium
CCAACACCCGCCTGCAAGCACAGATCGACATGCCGGAGGTTTTGAAACCCGACGAGTTTTTCAATGTCTCGATCAAAGAACTCGGGGGTAAAGCCTGTGTCTATACCCTCGACATCGTGGATGAAGGCTTGCTAGACCTCACCCGCTTCAAGACCCCGAACCCCTGGGATGCATTCTTCGCCCGGGAAGCGCTGGGCGTAAAAACCTGGGATGTGTTTGACTATGTTTTAGGAGCTTATGGCGCCGAACTGGAACGCATACTGGCGATTGGTGGCGATGGTATCAACCAAAAAGCCAAACCGGCATCCGTCAACCGCTTCAAACCCGCTGTGGTACACGTAGGCCCATTTAAATTGGAAAAAGGCCAAACTGCCCGCCACCGCTTGAAAATCGACAATTACGTGGGCTCCGTGCGCGTGATAGCGGTGCTTTCCGCCCCGCCGACAAGTGGCGGCCCTGGGGCTTACGGCAATGCCGAAAAGACCTGCCCCGTGCGCAAGCCGCTCATGGTGATGCCCACCCTCCCGCGCGTACTCGGGCCGGGTGAAACCCTGCGCTTGCCCGTAGATGTGTTTGCCATGGAAAAATCCGTGAGCAATGCCATCGTATCCGTCAAGGAAAAATCTGGCCTGGTCAGCGTGGGCGGATCCGGAACCGCAAACCTGACATTCACTGAGCCCGGTGAAAAAATGACCTATTTCGACTTGAAAGTAGGCGACAAAACCGGGGTTGCCAAATTTGTCATCAGCGCTACAGGTGGCGGTGAAACGGCTACCTCCGAAATCGAATTGCTGGTGCGCAACCCCAACCCGGTCATCACGAGGGTGCTGGACGGCATGATCGACCCCGGCAAAACCTGGTCGCAAACCGGCAACCCCACCGATTTCACCGAACTCACCGGCGCTACCCTCGAAATCAGCAATATTCCGCCGATCAACCTGTCCAAACAACTGGAATACCTGATCAAGTACCCCCATGGCTGTGTCGAACAAACTACCTCGGCGGCCTTCCCGCAATTGTATGTTGATATGATCGCGCCCCTGAGCACCAAGCAGAAACAAGACATTGAAAAGCATATCAATGCCGCCATTGCCAAATTGCAGGGTTACCAAACAGCAGCCGGCGGGTTCTCCTACTGGCAAGGAGGCAACCAGGTGGCCGATTGGGCCAGCACCTACGCAGGTCACTTCCTGATTGAAGCAAAAGCAAGGGGCTTCGCTGTGCCCGAACAGATGCTCAATAAATGGGTAGATTATCAAATTAAAACCTCGCGCACCTGGGATCCCGGACAAGACGACCCAAACCAGTACTGGCGCTACCACGGCAATGAAATGGCGCAGGCATACCGATTGTACACCCTAGCCATGGCCGGAAAGCCCGACCTGGCGGGCATGAACCGCCTGCGGGAAAGTGGTGCACGGTACGAAAGCAGCATCTCGCTGCTCGCTGCCGCTTATGCATCCGCAGGCAAAAAGGAAGCCGCCCGCGATTTGCTTAACCTAACGACCATTCGCAAATACGTGTACGATTGGTGGGGCTATACCTATGGTTCCGACCTGCGCGACCTGGCCCTGCGTCTGGAGACACTTACTGCTATTGGCGACAACAAACGCGGCCTGGATGCCGCCATGCTGGTGGCTACAAATGTGGGCAATGCCTCCCGCTGGTACTCTACACAGGAAGTAGCAACCTGCCTGCGCGCTTTGGCAAAATTCGCCAACAAAGCCACTTTCGGCGAAAAGTCGGATTTTGTGATCAATACCGGAGGACGGGAAATACCCGTCAACACCAACTCCCCTTACTACCTCCATACCTTTACGGAGGAAGCTATGGGCAATCTCTCGGTGAAAAACACCAGCAAGCAGCGGCTTTTCGTCCGTGCTGTATTCAATGGCCGGCCGGCGATCACTAACCAAGGCTCGGAAGCCAAAAACATCAGCCTCGACATACGTTACACCGACCTGAAAGGACAGGTCGTTGACGTGACGAAGCTGAAACAGGGTACCGATTTTCTGGCCGAAGTGACCGTGACCCGCACGGGAGACATGCGCTTCGATTTCAACGAAATGGCGCTAACACAGATATTCCCTTCCGGCTGGGAAATTCACAACACCCGCATGAACCTCATCGGTGGCGGCAACTCCGACCCGATGGACTACCAGGACGTGCGTGACGATCGGGTGATGACCTATTTTGGCCTGCCCTTCAATTGGTATAACAATAGTAATGTGAAAAAATCACGCACGTACCGTATTCAGCTGAATGCCACTTATTCCGGGCGTTACTTCCTGCCCACAGTGGCTTGCGAGGCGATGTACGACGATCGTATCAGGGCCAGTGTGCCGGGGCGCTGGGTAGAAGTGCTGTAAAAGGAATTCGGGCTTTGACGGCGTTTTTTTCAAGTGAGGCCGTCTCTTATGCCCGGGCATGCGGATGGCAAGTGATTGATCCGAACAACATTTTGAGCAAGGTGCAAAGTTGTCAACTTTTGAAAAGTTGACAACTTTTGCCCTGCCCACAGCATAAAAATATTTAGGCTGCAAAAAACGCCCATTAAGGTTACTTCAGGCTATTCCGTGTTTTTCCTGTAGTATTCTTTCAAACTTCCTTCCCTATCCCGGTTTTTCGCCGGACTTTTGCGCCGCGAAATTGGCTTTTGGCCATTAGCCGTTGGCAGCATAGCATCGAATCGAATAACATTGGATAATGATTTCCATACAACGGCTAATGGCCAACAGCTAACAGCTAACAGCCATGATAAAATACCATAAAAAAGGATTCACCAACGAAACCCTGCTTCATCTTTACGAACAGCTGGTAAAACCACGCCTGATTGAAGAAAAAATGCTCAACCTGTTGCGACAGGGCCGCATTTCCAAATGGTTCAGCGGCATCGGTCAGGAGGCCATCAGCGTCGGCGCTGCCTGTGCGCTTGAGCCCGACGAAGTCGTGTTCACCATGCACCGCAACCTCGGCGTTTTCACGGCCCGGAACATGCCGCTCGATCGCTTGTTCTGCCAATTGCAGGGCAAACGGCTGGGGTACACCAAAGCACGGGATCGCTCTTTTCACTTTGGTGCGCTGGAACACGGCATTGTGGGTATGATTTCACATCTCGGGCCACAACTTTCCGTTTCGGCGGGTGTAGCCATGGCGCACAAACTTAACGGCGAAGGGAAAGTATCGCTGGCTTTCACGGGAGAAGGCGCCACCAGCCAGGGCGAATTTCACGAAGCGCTCAACGTCGCATCCGTATGGAAACTGCCCGTTATTTTCCTCATCGAAAACAATGGTTACGGCCTCAGTACCCGCCCCAACGAACAATACGCCTGCAAAGACCTCGTTGATCGGGCGATTGGCTATGGGATGCGCTCGGTCAAAATTGACGGCAACAACATCCTCGAAGTATATTCCACGATAAAAAAGCTGGCAGCAGAAATGCGCCGCAATCCCGAACCCGTGCTTTTGGAATGTATCACTTTCCGCATGCGCGGCCACGAAGAAGCCAGCGGCACCAAGTACGTACCCAAAGAACTGATGGATGAATGGGCCCAAAAAGACCCCATTGAAAACTTTGAAAAATGGCTGCTGGAAGCCGGTATTTTATCGGAAGATTATCAAAAATCATTAAAAGCAGGCTATAAAAAGGAGATTCAATCGGCCGTGGATGTCATGTTTGCCGAGCCTGAGCCTGTTGCCAATTCAGCAGAAGAGTTGGCGGATGTGTATGCGCCTGCGCCCGCTCCTGTTGCAGCCTCCGGCGCCATTAAAGATCTGCGCTACATTGATGCCATCTCCGAAGGATTGCGGGAAGCAATGACCCGGCACCCAAAACTCATTTTAATGGGACAGGATATCGCCGATTATGGCGGTGTTTTTAAAATCACCCAGGGCTTTGTTGAAACATTCGGCAAAGCAAGGGTGCGCAACACGCCCTTATGCGAATCAGCCATCGTGGGCATTAGCCTGGGCTTGAGCATGGGCGGTTACAAAAGCATGGTGGAAATGCAGTTTGCCGATTTTGTCACTTGTGGCTTCAACCAAATCATCAACAACCTGGCAAAAATTCACTGGAGATGGGGCGCACAGGCAGATGTCGTCATTCGGATGCCAACAGGTGGTGGCACGGGGGCCGGACCTTTCCATTCCCAATCGAACGAGGCGTGGTTTACCCATACACCTGGCCTTAAAGTAGTGTACCCAAGTTCGGCAGCTGATGCCAAAGGGTTGTTGCTCGCCGCTTTTGAAGACCCAAACCCTGTAATGTTTTTTGAGCATAAAGGGCTTTATCGCAGTGAAAGCGGCCCCGTGCCTGAAGGTTATTATACCATCGAAATTGGGAAAGCAAAACAGGTACGCGAAGGCAGCGATGTGAGTATTATCACCTACGGGCTTGGCGTACGCTGGGCCTTGCAGCTAACGGAAGCACTTGGACTTGATACTGATATTATTGACCTGCGCTCGCTCGTACCGCTTGATTATGAGGCGATTGAGGCCAGTGTAAAACGTACCAACCGGGTGCTGGTTTTGCATGAAGACACGCAATTTGGCGGCCTTGGCGGCGAAATTTCTGCCTGGATTTCGGAAAATTTGTTCGAGTACCTCGACGCCCCCGTGATGCGGGCGGGCAGCCTTGATACTCCTGTGCCATTTGCGATTCCACTGGAACAGAATTTCTTTCCGTTGGAACGCGCGAAGGTGGCTTTGGAAAAGTTGATGGCGTATTAAGTAGCGCCAACTTTCAGTTGGCAAGCACACGCCCAACTTAGCGTTGGCCGCTCGCCGCCCCAACTGAAAGTTGGGGTTACAGGTCTTCTTCTTCGCCCAGGCCAGGAATTACAACCACGCCGAAGCCAATGGTTTGCAGGTAGCTCTTCCAGTTCTCCTGGCGGTCCCCGGTGCCCTGCACCAGCCACAATTTTTTGAG
>CAYVPM010000313.1:0-4907 GCA_964453475.1 uncultured Saprospiraceae bacterium
GCTACCAACGTTGCCCGCATATTGGTGCGCGAGTACAATGCTAATGCCAACCAACTCACACCGGTCGGAAAAGGTGAGTTCTATCCTGTTACTTCAAACGAGACTGCTGAAGGGCGACTGAAAAACCGGCGCACCGAGATTGTTTTCAAGCCCTTGATGCCTGCGGTGCCTTTGGCGGAATAGATTTTTTATCCAACCTAATTCCTTGCTTTCATAGCTCCATTGTAGCGCTCCTCACGGATATCCGTGAGGGGACTCCATTTTTTTGTTTGTAATATACGTTTTTATTTTCCCGGTTTTCCGTGTTGCAGGGTTTTGACTTCACCTGCACCTTTGTGCCATTGCTTGCAGCGTATTGATCAGTGATCTTTCCTTTTCCACCAAACCAACAAAACAATGAAGCCAATTTATGTTCTTTTTTGCCTTTTTTGCAGCCTTTTTCAATTGGATTTGCAAGCACAGGACTGGCAATTTGCCAAGCGATATTCAGCTTCTATTAGTTCCTCTTTTTCCAACAATGCCATTGCCAATGCGCCAGACGGCAGCCTGTACATTGTTGGTCAGATTAGTGGCAATGTTGTTTTTGATACGGTGTCGGTAAGTGGCCCCAATAATGTAAATCGCGGGTACTTATTGAAACTGGATCCTTCCGGGCAAGCTGTGTGGGTGAAGTTGTTTGATGCAAAACCGTATCATGTAACCTGCGATGCACAAGGAAATGTATTTTGGGGCGGGGCATTGTTAAACGTTTCGGACCAATCCGACAGCCTTGCCATAATACACAAATACAGTCCGACAGGCCAAATACTGGCTACCTACCAAGCAGGCGGCACTGCCCGCAGTTGGGTGCGGGCGCTAAAGGCTGATGCAGCCGGAAATTGTTATGCCACAGGGTGGAAATCAGGAAATGCAGTTTTTGGCCCCTATTCTTTGCCAAATTCCAACAGCCGCGACAATTTTTTAGTGAAACTATCGCCTGACTTGTCTCAAGTCAACTGGGCTGTTCAAACTGGTTCATCCGGCAACCTCGACGAAGTGTTTGGAATAGAATTGGATGCTGCAGGTGGTGTTTATACCAGTGGTAACTATTCTCAAAATTACCAATTGTTTCCATGCGCTTGTTATAATGGCAGTTTTTTCACGGAGAAACGAAGTGCGGTTACTGGCGGGTTGTTTTGGCAAAAAATCTTCAGCAGTGGCTCAGGAACTGATACAAAACAATTTGTGACCCTGTCTGAAGATGGCCAATCCTTGTTTGTAACTGCGAGCTTCAAGCACACGACTCAAATTTCGACGGGCATTTCCCTGACCGCTGCCAGCGGCTCGGATGAATATCACTTGTTCATTACAAAAATGAACAGCGCCACAGGCAATGTTGATTGGGCTAAAAAGATTACCCTTACCGGCGATAGCTATCTCTACGGAACTGTTTGGTCTGAAGGCAATTTGCATTTGCACGGTTTTTTCCGGAGCGCCACCCTGGCGGGCAGCACCTTGCTGGAGCCAGTCGGAAGCCGGGATGCCTTTTATATCAAAGTAACCCCATCCGACGGGGCCGTTGCTTTTGCCGAAAAATTTACAGGCTCTAATGACGATCGGGGATATGCCATTTCCGCCGATTATAACAATTTATCGCTGGGTGGCTATTCGAAAAGCCCGACCCTTACCATTGGCTCCAACGTTGTTAGTGGCTCCTCGAATTCGATTTATGTTACGAAAAAAAGTATAACCCAACCGCTTATCATCAGCCTTGGCGGGACAGTAAATGCCAGTTGCCCTGGAACGACGGATGGCAGTGCTATTGTTGCTGTTCAGGGGGGCATAGCGCCATATTCTTTCCTCTGGAGCAACGGCCAAACGGATTCCATTGCTACCATGTTACAAGCTGGGACCTACACTGTAACAGTAACGGATAATGCCGGCACACAAGCAAGCACCACGCTAACCATAACGGCGCCACCAGCCTTGACGGTGGGCTTTAGCTTTGTGACCACAGGTCTGAATGCTTCTTTTTCAAACACTTCCGCTAATGCCGTCAGCTATACCTGGCATTTTGGCGACGGTCAAAGCAGCACCCAGGCGAACCCTATGCACAGCTACGGGAACAACGGCACTTATACCGTCATGCTGATCGCACAAAACCAGTGTGGCGCCGACACGCTCACCCAGTCTGTTACGCTGGGCATCGCACCGAGCGCCGACTTTGAAGCGGACAAGCTTGAGGTGTGTGCAGGCGACCCGGTACAGTTCACCAACCTGAGCGCTGGAGCCGACACTTATTCCTGGGAATTTCCGGGGGCGACCCCGAACACCTCCGTGGCTGTCAACCCGATGGTGGTGTACACGACAGCCGGTGTGTACCCGGTAACGCTCACGGCCAGTAATGCGTTTGGGGCGGATGTTGAAACGAAAACAGCGTTTATTACTGTCATAGGCTTTCCAACGGCTGCTTTTACCATAGATTCAATCGGCTTGACGATTACACTTGTGAATGTATCACAAAATGCCGGCAGCTATATGTGGAACTTCGGCGACGGCAACACGAGCATGCTTGCCCAACCGATGCATACCTACACAGCCCCCGGCCATTACGTAATACAACTAACGGCTCAAAACCAATGCGGCGCCAGTATCCTGGAAAAGATGGTTTCTGTTGGTACGAGTACCACGGTGAATCCGGCCTGGCTTGAGGCTGTCCGACTTTTCCCTAACCCAAACAAAGGCGACTTTACGTTGGAAATGACTGGGGAAGCCACGGATAATGTGCAGCTTTCATTATTTAGCCCTGATGGAAGACTGGTATCTTCAGAAGCTGTAGCGTTTGGCGCCGGGCGTTTGCTTATGAACTTTGAATATGAAAACCTGCCTGCCGGAGTGTATTTGCTTCAAATACAGGCACTTGGGTCTACAAAGTTTTTAAAAGTGGTAGTGAAGCAGTAGGGATTTGACAAAGTAGAAAACTGACTATCCGCTCTATATTGTTCTATTAGTGAAACTACATGTTTTTTCACCACATAGTTACATAGGGACATAGAAAACATAGTTTTTTGCGCATAGTCAGCTATGTGTTCTATGTTCCTATGTATCTATGTGGTGAAATATGAGACTTATAAATCGCGGATTTTCCGTTGAGCCTCCCACAAAACTATGCCTGCTGCAACCGCTACATTCAACGAGTGTTTCGTGCCAAATTGTGGTATTTCCAGTACGCCTTCGCAAAGTGCCAGCACCTTTTCGCCGACACCGTCTACTTCGTTGCCCAGGATAAAAACGTATTTGCCGCCAGCTTCCGGCATAAAATCCTGCAACCAGGTTTTGTCTTTTGTCTGTTCGATGGCAAAAATTTTGTAGCCCTTTTTCCGCATGACCTGTACTGCTTCTGCTGCTTCCGTGTAATATTCCCAGGATACAGATGCTGTGCTGCCAAGGGCGGTCTTCAGGATTTCGCGATGGGGCGGCTGGGCGGTGATGCCACAGAGTACCACTTTTTCGATGGCGAATGCGTCGGCACTCCGGAAGATGGAGCCGACGTTTAAGCCGGAACGTACATTGTCGAGCAGTATGGTGACGGGAAGTTTCTCCTGATCTCTAAATTCCGGGACAGACAGGCGGTTGAGGGCATCCATGCTGAGTTTTTCCATGGGGCAAAGTTCGCCCTTATCAGCGGATGTTTAAAACCCTGGAGAATTTTGTGCCTAAAGTTGTGACCTTTGCTCCAGCCAGGCACAAGCGTCCGGCAAAACACCGCATCATGAGATTAAGGTTTTTAATAATTGCCTTCTTTTTGTTTCCAAGCTTGCTCGCTGCGCAGGCTGTTTCCATTCAAGCGGCCCGCGCAATGGGGCCGGGCGCACAGGTCACTGTTCGGGGCATCGTCACCAACGGCGCTGAACTGGGGAAAATCCGTTACTTACAGGATGGAACTGCGGGTATTGCTGCCTACCCGGGCACTGGCTCCCAGTCGGGATTTGAAGCGGCGGTAAAAACGGGCGACAGCATTGAGGTAACAGGTACCTTGGTCGACTATTTTGGCTTGCTGGAAATCAGCCCCATCGCATCCTATACCGTCGTGGCAAGCAACCAGCCCCTGCCGGCGCCGAAACCCCTAAAGCTTTCGGAAGTTTCGGAAAGTTATGAAAGCCAAATCGTCGGTGTTGAATGTGTTGTATTCGCGGCCGGGGGCGGGAGCTTCTCTTCCGGTTCCTATACTGTTAATGATGGTGAGGGCAATTCTGCTAAAGTGTACCTGCGTTCCGGCCATCCCATGGCGGGCAATCCAATTCCGGGTATACCGGTTTACCTCACGACAATCCTTTCCCAATACATTGATTTTCAACTACTACCCAGATCGCAGGACGATTTTAACGAGAGCCTTTGTTTTTATTACACCGATCAGTTGGCGCAAACTGACATCTCTGCTTCCAGCATTGGATTGAGTTGGGGCACCAACCATTCCGCCGCTGTCAAACTGCATTATGGCAGTACGCCTGCGCTTGGTTCCACGGTTGCAGTGCCTGGAAATACAAACTCCTTTAACTACACCTTATCGGGGCTGCAGGCGGGAACTGTCTATTGGGTGCAAGCGGAATCGAATTTCAATGGCAATGTGATTTTCTCAAAAACTACACCCTTCGCCACCAAATCGCAATCGTCGGGGCAAATCAAAGTGTATTTCAACCGGCCAATTGACCTCGCTTATGCAAATGGTTACTTGCCAAATGGGCAAAGCAGCGCTGAAGTGGTGGCTGAAACCATTGCCCGCATCAATGCGGCACAGCAGACGATAGACGTGGCGATGTACAACAACAGCCGCAGCGACATCACCAATGCCTTAAAAGATGCCCATAACCGTGGGGTGCAGGTGCGCTACATCGGTTCGCTCGGCACTACCAACAGCGCCTTGAACC